>CAZHWG010000366.1:0-2107 GCA_964535925.1 uncultured Sphingorhabdus sp. | reverse complement strand
GGTCTGACCACGGATCGAGATTCCTGCCTCGCGCTGCTCGACCGGGCGGGTATCGCTTACGAAACGCTCGCTCCCAAGGGCGAGGGGCAGTGCCGCGCGCCCGATCAGGTGCGACTCGATGCGGGACCGCCCCTGGGCGTCGCGCTAGACCCGGGCGATGTCGCGCCCTCGTGCCCCGTCGCCGCCGCGCTGGCGATGTGGAACTGGAACGTCGTCCAGCCCGCCGCGCTTGAACATCTGGGATCGCGCGTCGCCAGTATCGAGCATCTCGGCAGCTACGCCTGCCGCCGCATCTACGGCCGGAGCGAGGCCGCGTGGAGCGAGCATGCCAGCGCCGATGCGATTGACGTTGCCGTCTTCGTCCTCGTCGACGGACGCCGCGTCAGCGTCGTCGGCGACTGGGCGGGCGAGGGCGACGAGGCGGCGTTCCTGCACGCGGTGCGCGACGGCGCCTGCGATCTGTTTGCGACCGTCCTGTCGCCCGATTATAACGCGGCGCACCGCGATCATCTTCATCTCGATCAGGCAGAGCGCGGCGCGATCGGCTGGCGCGGCTGTCGATAGTCGCTGGCCTTCGCGACAAGGCACTGATAAACGGTCGCTAGTTGCGCTGCCGCAACGAACTGCGTTTTCTGCTATCGGAACTGAATTTGGCCCCTGTCAGCCCTGCCTTCGTCCGCAACCAGCTGGTCAAGCTCGATATCGTCGACCGTCTCCACCCGCTGATCCCGCCGGCGCTCGCTCAGCTGCTTTTCGCTATCCTGTGCAGCGTCGCCGCAATCCTCGTGCGATGGCTGATCGACATGGTCGCACCCGGCGCGGGCCCGTTCGGCATGATCATGCCCTTCGTTCTCGTCGCGACGCTGTTCGGCCGCTGGCAATCGGGACTGGCAACGCATTTGTTCCTCGTCTGCCACAGCTGGTATTACATCCTTCCTATCGTCGGCAGCTTCGCGTTCGAGAATCCCGCCGACGGCCCGCGTATCGCGGTGAACTTCCTGGCCGGCGTGGCAATCGTCGGGCTGGGCGAGCTGTTCCGTCGGAGCGTGCGCACCGCGGTCGAGGATCGCGAGATGCTAATTCGCGAGATCGACCATCGCGTCGCCAACAATTTCAGCTCGATCCTGTCGATGCTCCGCCTCCAGCGCAGCCGGGTCGACAACGCCGCGGTGCGCGATGCGCTCGATACCGCCAGCGGCCGCGTCGAAAGCTATGCACGGGCCCACCAGTCGCTCTATCGCGACGGTGCCAGCAACCAGCGCGTCGACATGCCGAACTATCTCGGCGACCTGTGTGCCGCGCTCGAATCGGTCCTGTCAGAAGTCTCGGGTGCCGCTATCCGCTGCTGGATCGACGACATCGCCTTGCCGCGCGACCAGGCTGTGACGCTGGGGCTGATCGTCAACGAGGTGGCGACCAACAGCGCCAAGCACGCCTTCGGCGGGTCGCGCGAAGGGCTGATCAGCGTCAAGCTCGACCACCGCGATAGCCAGATCGTTCTCAGCGTGTCGGACAACGGCACCGGCATGACCCAGACCGAGCGGCCCGGTGGTCTTGGCATGTCGCTGATCACCGCGCTGGCCAAGCAGGCGGGTGCCGAGGTCGAGTGCGAGAGCGGAGCGGAAGGCACCAGCTTCCGCTTCGTCATGGAAGGCTAGGCCGCGACGGCGAGCGATAGGTGCTGGCGGTGGCGCCGCGTCACGCATAGTGTGGCGCGATGACGATCAAATCCTCCGTACTCGACACCATCGGCAATACGCCGCTGATCCGCCTCAATCGCGTGTCCGACGACACCGGCTGCGAAATCCTCGGCAAGGCCGAATTCCTCAACCCCGGCCAGTCGGTCAAGGACCGCGCCGCGCTGTCGATCGTCCGCGACGCGATGGCGCGCGGCGAACTGCGCCCCGGCGGGACGATCGTCGAGGGGACGGCGGGCAATACCGGCATCGGCCTCGCGCTGGTCGGCAACGCGCTCGGGATGACGAGCGTGATTGTCATTCCTGAAACCCAGACGCGCGAGAAGAAGGATGCGCTCAGGGCGCTCGGCGCGCAGCTGGTCGAGGTGCCGGCCGTGCCGTATCGCGATCCCAACAATTACATCAAGATC
>CAZHWG010000365.1:0-2117 GCA_964535925.1 uncultured Sphingorhabdus sp. | reverse complement strand
TGGGCCACGTCAACAATGCCAATTATCTGACGTGGGTGCAGGAGGCGGTGTTAGCTCATTGGCGTGCCGTCGCCCCGCCAACCGAGGTGGCCGACCGGCTGTGGGTCGCACTCAAGCACGAGATCACCTATCGCAAGCCGGCTTTTCTCAATGATCAGGTCATCGCGTCGGTGGTGCTCGAAAAGGTCCACGGCGCGCGCGCGTTTTACGAAACGATCATCCATCGCGGCGAGGAAGTGCTCGCCGAGGTCAAGTCGGCGTGGTGCTGCATCGATGCCGAAACCCTGCGCCCATCGCGGCTGACCGAAGAGATCAAGAAGCGCTTCTTCGACTGAGCCCCGCCGACGTCAGTGGTGGTGCTCGGCGGGTTCGCCGCCGTGATCCATATCGTCGCGATCGTCGTCGTTCGTCGAATCGAAGCTTTTGTAGACGGCCGTCGTGAACGCATCTCCCGAGATGAAGGCGTCCTTGATTTCATATTTCGCCGCGGGCTTCATCGCGACCACCTCGGCGAGCGTCTTGCCAGCCTTGCGTGCTGCCCCGACGCGGCCGATGACATCGGCAAGCATTGCACGATAGGCGGCAAGACCCACCTTGTTCGACACCGGGCCATGACCGGGAATAACGACGGTCTTGTCGTCGATCATCGCCAGCACACGGTCCACGGCGGCAAGTACCCCTTGGGCCGATCCCCCCGAAGCCAGGTCGATATAGGGCAGGCTGATCTGGTTGAAGAACGTATCACCCATGTGAACGACATTGGCATCCTGCCAGACGACGATGCTGTCGCCGTCGGTATGCGCGTGCGGGGCGTGGATCGTGCGTACGCTGCTGCCGTTGAGAAAAAGCGATATGCCGTCTTGATAGGTAATGACGGGCAGCGCGGTGGGAGCGGCTTCATTGCCGTCCTTCGCTTGCTCGGCGAGCAAGCGGTCGCGGACATGGTCCTGAGCCAGGATCAGAGCCCCCGCCTTTGCGAAATTCGCGTTTCCGCCACTATGGTCGCCATGCCAGTGGGTATTGATCAGGAAACGCACCGGGCTCGCACCGAGCGCGGCAATCGCAGCCTCGATCTTGGGCGTCAGCGGGGCGAACTGGTCGTCGATCAGGACGGTACCGTCGGCGCCGTAAGAGACGCCGATATTGCCGCCGGCGCCGAACAGCACCGCGATGCCCGGCGCGACGATTTCGGTGCGGATCTCAACGGCCGAAAAATCGCGCTGCGCCTGCGCGGGCGCGGTCATCGTCAGCGCGGCAATGCTGGTCAATGCGACGGCGAACTTGTGCATGATGTGAACCTCGGGCTGCTGGCGAGAGGATCAGCCTATGCCGCGGTTCGTCTCGACGCAATGTCCGGCTAGTTCGCCCGCTCGCCAAGCATTTCGCGAATCCGCGTGAAGAAGCCCTGGCTTTCGGGGCATTCGTCGCCGGTCTCGGTCTCGCGGAATGCGGCGAGCAGTTCCTTCTGTTTGGCGCTGAGTCTGGTCGGCGTCTCGACCTCGATCTGGATCACCATGTCACCATGACCGCGGCCGTTAAGCACCGGCATGCCCGCGCCGCGCTGGCGCAGCTGCTTGCCCGACTGGATGCCCGCGGGGATGCGGATCGCATGGCTGGCACCGTCGAGTCCGGGAACTTCGATCTCCCCGCCGAGTGCAGCGGTGGTGAAGCTGATCGGCATCCGTGCGAAAAGGGCGGTGCCCTCACGCTGGAAAACCGCGTGACGTGCGATGTGGAGGAATATGTAGAGGTCGCCCGCCGGCGCACCGTTGGCGCCGGCTTCGCCGCGGCCCGACAGGCGGATGCGCGTGCCCTCGTCAACGCCGGCAGGAATTTCGACGGTCAGGTTCTGGCGTTTGTCGATCCGGCCTTCGCCGCCGCACTTGCGACACGGATCATCGACCTTGCGGCCTGCACCGTGACAAGACGGGCAGGGCCGCTCGACCGCGAAAAAGCCCTGCTGGGTGCGGACCTTGCCCTGACCATTACAGGTGCGGCAGGCCGATACGCCGGTACCCGGTGTCGCGCCCGATCCCTCGCAGGCGTTGCACGCCACCGCGACGTCGATCGTGACCTCGGTGGTCTTGCCGTGAAAGGCGTCCTCGAGGCTGATCTCG
>CAZHWG010000364.1:0-2125 GCA_964535925.1 uncultured Sphingorhabdus sp. | reverse complement strand
CTGGGTCATCATGCTGGCGCCGCTGGCGTTCATCCTGGTGCTGAGTTTCGGCATCAACAAGCTGTCGACCGCCGCCGCGCAGGCACTGTTCTGGGCGTTCGCCACGGTCATGGGCCTGTCGATGGCGTCGATCTTCCTCGTCTATACGGGGACTTCTATCGCGCAGACCTTCTTCGCCACTTCCGCGGCCTTTCTCGGTCTGAGCCTCTACGGCTATACCACCAAGAAGGATCTGTCGGGCTGGGGCACGTTCCTGATCATGGGCGTCGTCGGCCTGATCGTCGCGATGCTGCTCAACGCGTTCGTCTTCCAGTCCGGTGCGATGACGATGGCGATCTCAGCGATCGGCGTGCTGATCTTCGCCGGCCTCACCGCCTACGACACGCAGAAGATCAAGAGCATGTACGCCTATGTCGCGGGCACCGACATGATGGGCAAAACGGTCATCATGGGGGCGCTCAACCTCTATCTCGACTTCGTCAACATGTTCATGTTCCTGCTCCACTTCATGGGCGGACGCGAATAAGCGCGGCGATCGCGTTGCACCAAACGGGCCCGGCGGAGCGATCCGCCGGGCCTTTTTCTTAGCCCTTGCGCTGCATTTCCTCGATCTCGGCGGTGTCGATCGCCTTCGCTGCCTTGTAGGCGTCGCGCCCGCGCATCCGCTCGGCATAAGCGACAAAACCGTCGCGCCGGGGCAGCGTGCCGAATTGCAGGCCCCAATCGACATGGCTGCCGACATAGACGTCGGCCATCGTGAAACGGTCGCCGCAAACGTAGTCGCGATCGGCCAGATGTGCTTCGAGCGTGTCGATGACGCGGTCGAGATTGCCATAGCCCGCCATCCGCTCCTGATCGACGGTCGGGACGATGCCGAGATTCTTGTCGGTGATCGCCTGTTCGAGCGGGCCGGCGGTGAAGAACAGCCAGCGATAATAATCGGCGCGCTCGTCGGGCCTTGGTGCCAGGCCGGTCTCGGGGAACGTCTCGGCGAGGTAGGCGCAGATCGCGGCGCATTCGGTCACTGTGTGGCCTTCGTGAACGATCGCGGGCACCTTTCCCATCGGGTTGATCGCGAGAAAATCGGCGTCCTTCATCGTCGAGCCGTAATCGAGGATGATTGCCGAATATTCAGCCCCCGCCTCGTGCAGCGCCCAGCGCGCGATCTGACCGCGCGACATCGGATTGGTGTAGAAGGTGATATTGGACATCGGGGGCGTTCCTTTCAGATGGGCGCAGATCGGGCGCCCGAACATTGGATTGTAAACCTTGGCGTGACTTTGGCCGTGACCTTGGCCGCTCCACGCGCTCACTCAAAACCGTGACCTAACCGAGTTCGCGATCGAGCTGGCGCAGCAATGCCAGCCCAGCCATCCCGTCGGGCCGATATCGATAGCGGCTCGCTTGCCATGATAGCGCACTTCCTCTGGTGCACCGACCAGCGCTTTCTCCATGAGGGTCACAGGTCGCCGCGTAACCGGTAATGGCGGGGCGTCATGCGCCATCGCGGCGTCCCAGGCGCGGGCGAACCCGAGAGAGCGGCGGCGCAAGCGATAGGCGCCTTCGCGGCTCATCCCCGCGACCGCAGCGGCGTGCGTGACATTGCCCCAGGCGCGCAGGACATTGAGAAAGAACACAATCATGAACTGGCGGATCTTGTGCGCTGCCGCGTTGGGCGTGCTGACGGTCGTACCGGCGCAGGCGCATGACGTTGCGCAGCCCGATTACGCGGGCGAGGCGAAGCGGATTATGGACGGCCTCGACGCCACCGGCATGACCGCCGCGGTCATGGTCGACGGCAAGGTGGTCTACACCGGGGCATTTGGCAGCATCGAGGAGGGCAAAGCCGCCCAGGTCACGCCCGATACGCTGTTTCCCATCGCATCGATCTCCAAGGCATTTACCACGACCGCGCTGGCCATGCTGGTCGATGAAGGCAAGCTCGCCTGGGATGACCCGGTGCGCAAATACATTCCCGAATTTGCCATGTACGATCCCTGGGTCAGCGAGCATTTCACCGTCCGCGACGCGCTGACCCACCGCTCGGGCCTGCCGCTCGGCGCGGGCGACCTGACGATCTGGCCCGACGGCAATGCCACCCCGGCCGACGTCATCTCCTCGCTCA
>CAZHWG010000363.1:0-2128 GCA_964535925.1 uncultured Sphingorhabdus sp. | reverse complement strand
GCGGCGAGCACGGTCGCGGTCGGCATGCATTATATCATCGGCTGGAGCTGGATCGGCGCGGCCTTGTTCGGCGTGCTGATCGCCGCGACCGACCCGGTCAGCGTCATCGCGCTGTTCAAGAGCGTGCGCGTGCCGCCGCGGCTGCACCTCCTCGTCGAGTCCGAAAGCCTGCTCAACGACGGCGTCGCCGCGGTCGGTTTCGCCGTGCTGGTCGCGATTGCGGCGGGCGGCGATCTGGGCGCGGTCGCGATTTCGACCAAGCTCGTGACGACGGTGGTCGGCGGGATCGCGGCGGGCGCGATCGTCGCGCTGCCGCTGATCCTGATCGCCGGGCGCACCACCGACCGGCTCGTCGAAACGACGCTGACGGTGCTGATCGCCTATGGCAGCTTCGGCCTTGCCGAACATTTCCACATGTCGGGCGTGCTCGCCGCGCTGACCGCGGGGATCATCGTCGGCAACTACGGTTTCATGGGCTCGATCTCGGACGACGGCCGACCGGCGGTGATCAATTTCTGGGAATTCGCCGCGTTCCTCGTCAACTCGGTGATTTTCATCCTGATCGGCGGGCGCGAGGCCGAGCAGGCGTTCCTCCCCGTGCTCGGCGCAGCGGCGGTGGCGACCGCGCTCAGCCTGCTCGCGCGCGCCATTGCGATCTACCCCGTCGCGTCGATCTTCCTCGGCTCACGCTTCGCGATCCCGTGGAAGTACAAGCATGTCCTGACCTGGGGCGGATTGAAGGGCGCGCTGGCGCTGGCGCTGGCATTGGCGCTCCCCGCGAGCATCCCCGAACGCGCCGAGATCATCACCGTCGCCTTCGCCGTCGTTGCCTTCTCGATCTTCGTCCAGGGGCTGACGATGCAACCGCTGATGCGGCGCCTCGGCCTGATCGAGCAGGGCGACCTCAGTGAGGACGCGGAAAAGACGCTGCACTAGCGCGCCGCTCGCGCAGCCACGGCAGCAGCGCGGCGGCCCATAGCAGCGCGATGCCGATGCTCGCCAGCACGTCGCTGCCGTGATGCGCGAGGACGAGCACGCGCTGCTCGGTGACGTAGATCGCCACCGCTAGTGCCGGGACCGCGAAACGCGGCCAGCGCAGCGCGATACCCAGCGCGAGCGCCCAGTAATAGCCGGTGTGCCCGCTCGGGAAGCTGTACTGGCCGGACACCAGCCACGGCGAGGCCGTATCGCCTTCGGGCAGCCAGTGGACCGGCCGTTCGCGCCCAGCGACCCATTTGACGAGATCGATACTGTACTGCGTTGCCGCCATCAGTGTGCCCCAGGCCATGACGAAACGCGTCGCGACCCAGCCGCGCCTGAGCGCCACCCAGCCGCCGAGCGCCACGACGGGGCCGACGGCCGCGCTGACCGGTTTCAGCGTCGCCCAGTCGAGATAGTGCTGCCAGTCGACCAGCGCCGCGCGCAGCGGCACGCGCGGCAACAGCCAGCGTTCGATACCCGGATCGAAGGCGAGGATCAGCAGCGCGCTGGCGATCAGGCAGGCGACGCCGCCCGCGATCAGCGCGCGGCGCAGGCGCAGCGTGTCAGGGTACAAGCACCGTGTCCTCGGCCACCGGCAGCGTCTCGGGATAATCGAGCGTGTAATGCAGCCCGCGGCTCTCGTGGCGTTTGAGCGCGGACCGCACGATCAGCTCGGCGGTGGCGAGTAGGTTGCGCAATTCGATCAGGTCCTGCGTGACGCGGAAGCTGCCGTAGAAATCGGCAACCTCGTCCTTGAGCAGCGCGATCCGGTTGAGCGCGCGGTTGAGCCGCTTGGTGGTGCGCACGATGCCGACATAGTTCCACATGAAGCGGCGGATCTCGGTCCAGTTCTGCTTGATCACGACCTCTTCGTCGCTGTCGGTCACACGGCTTTCGTCCCACGGCTTGATCGGCGGCGGGGCTGCCAGGTCGTCCCAGTGCGCGCAGACATGGTTGGCGACCGCCTCGCCGAACACGAAGCATTCGAGCAAGGAATTCGAGGCGAGCCGGTTGGCGCCGTGGAGACCGCTCTCGGTCACCTCGCCCGCTGCATACAGCCCGGGCAGGTCGGTCTTGCCGTCGAGATCGACGATCACCCCGCCGCAGGTATAATGCTGTGCGGGCACCACCGGGATCGGCCCCTTGG
>CAZHWG010000362.1:0-2138 GCA_964535925.1 uncultured Sphingorhabdus sp. | reverse complement strand
GCCGCATCGCCGCCGGGATCGCGTGCGCCGAGCAGGCGGGCAATCCCGTCGAGCGCGTCGGCATCGGTAACCGAGATTTCGAGCAGCAACGGCGTATTGGCGTGGATCCGCGCGAGCGGCGTCGCCTGGCGGATCGCGATGCGCGGCACTTCCTCGCCCTCGGGCAGGTCGAGTTCGACCTGGAGCAGAGCGCATTCGCCCTTGGCGGCGAGCTCGGCGAGCGTTTCATTGACGGTGTCCTCGAAACAGCTCGCCTGGAACTGGCCCGAGCGGTCGGACAGCGTGACGACGCCATAGGCCTTGCCGCGCTGCGATACGCGCTGGCGCGCCGCCTCGACGAGCCCAGCCATCACCGCAGGACGCCGAGCGCCCGGCTGGAAGCCGGTCAGTTCGCAGACCTGGGCAAATGTGCGTGCGCCGTTGGCGGCGGCGACGGCAGCGTATTGCTCGACCGGATGGGCCGAAAAATAGAAGCCGAAGGCGTCCTTTTCGTGGAGCATCCGCTCGGCGATCGACCATTCCTCGGTGCGCGGCAGCTGGATCGTTGGTGCGGTCGCGACGTCGCCGCCGAACAATCCGCCCTGCCCGCTTTCACGCGCGCTCGCCGCGCTCGAGGCGACCGACAGGATCGTCTCGGCGGCGGCAAAGACCTGTTCGCGCGACGCGTTGAGGTCGTCGAACGCCCCGCTACCGGCGAGCGCTTCGAGCTGGCGACGGTTGAGTTGACGCGGTTCGACGCGGTCGGCGAAGTCGTCGAGGTGCTTGAACGGGCCATTGGCTTCGCGTTCGGCGACGAGGCTCTCCATCGCCTTTTCACCGACGCTCTTGAGCGCGCCGAGCGCATAGCGCAATCTGGGTTCGTCGTTCGCGACCTCGACCGAGAAATCGGCGTGGCTGGCATTGACGCACGGCGGCAGGATCTCGCAGCCCGAGCGCCTGAGATCGTCTACGAAGACGCACAGTTTCTCGGTCTGGTGCGTGTCGAAGGTCATCGACGCGGCGAAGAATTCGTGCGGGTAATGCGCCTTGAGCCACGCAGTCTGATAGGCGAGCAGCGCATAGGCCGCGGCGTGGCTCTTGTTGAAGCCATAGCCGGCGAACTTGTCGATCAAGTCGAACAGCTCGTTCGCCTGTTTCTCCTCGATTCCGTTGACCGCCAGGCAGCCTTCGACAAAACCAGCACGCTGCGCGTCCATCTCCGCCTGGATCTTCTTGCCCATCGCGCGGCGCAGCAAATCGGCCTGTCCGAGCGTGTAGCCGGCAAGGATCTGCGCGGCCTGCATGACCTGTTCCTGGTAGACGAAAATCCCGTAGGTCTCGGCCAGAACGGGTTCGAGCAGCGCGTGCGGATAGGCGATCGGCTCGCGCCCGTTCTTGCGCGCGCCGAACAGCGGGATGTTGTCCATCGGACCCGGGCGATAGAGCGAAACGAGCGCGATGATGTCGCCGAACGCGGTCGGTTTGACCGCCGACAGCGTGCGGCGCATGCCCTCCGATTCAAGCTGGAAGACGCCGACGGTATCGCCGCGCTGGAGCAGTTCGTAGACCTCCGGATCGTCCCAGGCGAGCGTGTCGAGATCGACCGCGATGTCGCGCAGCGCGAGCAGGCGCTCGGCCTCCTTGAGCACCGACAGCGTCTTGAGCCCGAGAAAGTCGAATTTCACCAGTCCGGCACTCTCGACATATTTCATGTCGAACTGCGTCACCGGAATGTCCGAGCGCGGGTCGCGATAGAGCGGGACCAGCTCGTCGAGCGGGCGGTCGCCGATCACGACGCCGGCGGCATGGGTCGAGCTGTGGCGCGGCTTGCCCTCGAGCTGCTGCGCCATGTCGAACAGGCGTCGCACGCCGGCGTCCTGCTTGTATTCGCGGGCGAGCTCGGACACGCCGTTGAGCGCGCGCTTGAGCGTCCACGGGTCGGTCGGGTGGTTGGGGACGAGCTTGGCGAGGCGGTCGACCTGGCCATAGCTCATCTGCAGCACGCGCCCGGTATCCTTGAGAACGGCGCGCGCCTTGAGCTTTCCGAAGGTGATGATCTGTGCGACGGTATCGCGGCCGTATTTCTCCTGGACGTAGCGGATCACCTCGCCGCGCCGCGTTTCGCAGAAATCGATATCGAAATCGGGCATCGACACGCG
>CAZHWG010000361.1:0-2145 GCA_964535925.1 uncultured Sphingorhabdus sp. | reverse complement strand
TAGGACGCGGCCCTTTCACGGCTGAAACACGGGTTCAATTCCCGTAGGGGTCACCAGTGATTTCGCCATCACTCCGGGAGAATGACGATGAAGCTTGCAACGCGGGCGAGGGCGATTGCGGGATTTGTCGCGCTGGCCGCCTGTTCGGGCGGCGAACCCGCGAGCGAAGCGCCAGAAACCGGCGACCCTCGCGCAAGCGCGGAAGCGCCTGAAGCGACAGCCGATCTTGCTTCGCTGACCGGCAATGCGAGCGCCGGCGAGGCGGTGTTTCGCCGCTGCATGGCCTGCCATTCGGTCGCACCCGGTCAGAACCGCGTCGGCCCGTCGCTCCACCGCGTCGTCGGCAGCGATATCGGCAGCGTTGGCGGCTTTGGCTATTCGTCGGCCAACCAGGCAGCCGATGGCGATTGGACGCCCGGCGCGCTGTTCGCCTATCTCGAAAGCCCGCGCGAATTCATGCCGGGCACGACGATGGCGTTCGCAGGCATCCCCGATGCGCAGGACCGCGCCAATCTGATCGCCTATCTCGAAACCCAAAATTAGCGCACGGTAATCTTTGGCCGGGACGCGGCGAACCGGTATGACGCACCATGGCGAAACCTCGCATCGTTCTTTTCACTCGCTGGCCCGAACCCGGCAAAGCCAAGACGCGGCTGATCCCGGCGCTCGGCGCGAGCGGCGCGGCGGCGCTCCACAGGACGCTGACCGAAAGGACGGTCGCCACGCTGCGCGCGAGCGGTATGCCGGTCGAAATCCGCTTCACCGGCGCGCCGCGCGAACGCTTTACCGACTGGCTCGGCGGCGACCTCGCCTATGCCGAACAGGGCGCGGGCGATCTGGGCGAGCGGATGCGCCGCGCGTCATCGCCATGCCCGGTGATCTTCGTCGGCAGCGACTGTCCCGATATGCAGCCCGGCCATCTCGCCCGCGCGGCCGCCGCGCTGGCCGACACGCCGGTGGCGATCGGTCCGGCCGAGGACGGCGGCTATTGGCTGATAGGCCTCGCCGAACCGCAGGACTATCTTTTCGCCGGCATCGTCTGGGGGACAAACAGCGTGCTTGCAGGCACGCAAGCACGGCTGTCCGCGCACGACATCCGCCCCGCAATGCTTGAAACGCTGTCCGATTGCGACCATCCCGAAGACCTCGCGCGCTGGCCCGAGTTGGCGGTATGAGCGCCACGCTCACCTGCCCAAGCCGCGTCGCCATCGTCATCCCGATGCTCGACGAAGAAGCCGCTCTGCCCGCCGTGGTCGCCAATATCGCCGCGCTCGAGCCCGCCCCCGCCGAAGTCATTGCCGTCGATGGCGGCAGCGCCGACGCCTCGGTCGCGCTCGCGCGCGAGGCTGGGTTCACCGTCATCGAGCATGGCGCCAAGGGCCGCGCAGTGCAGATCAACCGCGGCGTCGATGCGGCCAAGGCGCCGCTGATCTGCGTTCTCCACGCCGACACCAAGCTGCCGTCCGACGCGCTCGCCGTGATCGAAAAAACGCTTGTTAATCCAAAGATTTCACTGGCGGGCTTCACACCAATTCTTACCGGTATAAAGACCCGCTGGGGGACGACGCTGCACAATTGGGCGAAGACCTGGTATGGCCCGATCCTGCTCCGCCCGCATCTCTTCGTCCGCGGGCTGCGGCTGCTCTTCGGCGATCATGCGATGTTCTTCCGCCGCGCGGACTTCCTGCGCGTCGGCGGTTGCGATCCCGATATGAACATCATGGAGGATGTCGATCTCTGCCTGCGGCTGTGCTCGATCGGTCGCGTCAAAATGGTCCCGCGCATCGTCCATACATCGGACCGCCGCGTCGCCCAATGGGGCGCGCTCAAGGCCAATTGGATCTACATGAAATGCGGCATGAGCTGGGCGTTCGGGCGTAAGCGCGGGCTCGAGCGGCATTATCCCGACGTGCGGTGATCCAATTGGTCTAACGCTTCGTCATTGCGAGGAGCCGCAGGCGACGCGGCAATCCAGAGCATCGCGCGCTCGGCTCTGGATTGCTTCGCTGCGTTCGCAATGACGGACCTCGGGATATTGCTAAGACTTTATGCCAATTCCACCGGCGTCACCTCATAGCCATCCTTGCGCAGCGCCGCGACGAGCCTTTCGAGATGCTCGCGATCGCGCGTTTCGCATTCGATATC
>CAZHWG010000360.1:0-2146 GCA_964535925.1 uncultured Sphingorhabdus sp. | reverse complement strand
TCGTAATCGGCGTAATCGTCGAGGGCGTCGCTCGCCTCGTTTTCGAAGTGGAGTTTGACGCCGAGTTCGGATGCGCGGCGTTGCAATATCTCGAGCAGGCGTTTGCGGTCTATGCCGATGAAACCGTGCCCGGTGGAGGTGATCGTCTCGCCGCCGAAATGGAGGTCGATGTCGTCCCAATGGGCGAACTCGTCGGCGATCGTCCGGCCCGAGACGGGATCGTTGGCCATCAGGTTCTCGACCGTCTGGTCGGAGAAGACGACGCCCCAGCCGAAGGTCGAATCGGCGGCATTGCGTTCGAACAGGTCGATGTCGTGCGCGGCATCGCGCAACTTCATCGAAATCGCGAAATAGAGCCCGGCCGGACCGCCGCCTATGATTGCGATGCGCATGGTCTGACTCGTCGCTCCCCTTGCCACCGGGATAGGGCAGCGCCGGGCCGCGGGCAAGGCGCTGCGGTCGGGGTCTATTGTGCTTGCCCCAGGTCGATTGACGACATATTCTGCGTCAACAACGGGGGAAAGGGGACCGATCATGAAAGCGATCATCACGATTTTGACGGCGGCGGCGCTGACGGCGGGGGCGATGCCCACGGCGCTGGCGCAGGATGTCAAGGCGAGCGGGATCTTCAAGGATACCGACCAAATATACGATTTGTGCGTGGCCAGCGACGCCGCGTCGGTGGCGCTATGCGAAACCTATCTGATGGGCGTGTACGACGCGATCGTCTATTTCGAGGATCTCAAGCAGATCGATAACGCCGTTTGCGTCCCATCGGGATCGAAGCCGCAGGTGCTGCGCAGCGCTTTCATCGCCTATGTCGATGCCAAGCCCGATCGGCGCAAATACAGCGCGGTCAGCATCGCCTACAACGCGTTTTTCACCGCGTCGTTCAATGCCTGCAAGCCGGGATAGCGCCTGGTACCTCTGGCCGGAGTCGAACCGGCACTCCTTTCGGAACTCGATTTTGAGTCGAGCGCGTCTACCAATTCCGCCACAGAGGCAGATACCAGAGCGGCGCTGCCTCTAGCCGAGCCGTGCCCCGGCTGCAACGCCCCTATTTCCTGAAATCGCGCGCGATCGTCTTGGCGGTGGTCTTGCCGTAGGGCGGCTTCATGCCCGCGAGCCTGGCGATGTCGAGTTTCGGCTGGCGATAGACCGACTTGGCGTGGCTGACCGCGCGGAAGCCCTCGATGCCGTGATAACTGCCGATCCCCGACGCGCCGACGCCGCCGAACGGCAGGTCCTCCATCGCGACGTGGAAGATGACGTCGTTGACGGTGACGCCGCCCGAGATCGTGGCGTCGAGCACGCGGCGTTCCTCGCCGCTGTCGCTGCCGAAATAATAGAGGCCGAGCGGGCGGTCGTGCGCGTTGACGTAGTCGATCGCGTCGGCGGTGCCCTGCGTCGCCTTGATCGGCAGCAGCGGCCCGAAAATCTCCTCCTGCATCACGGTCATCTCGTCGCGGACGTTGCGGATGATGTGGAGCGGCATCTTGCGCTTGTTCGAGGCCGCAAAATCCTCGTTTGCCGGATTGACGACGATGATCTCGGCGCCCTTGGCGCGCGCGTCGTCGACATGGCCCTGCAGGCGGTCATAGTGGCGGTCGTTGACGACCGAGCTGTAGTCGTCGTTGTCGAGCAGGGTGGGATAGAGCGCGCTCGCCGACGCCGCGATCTGCTCGACCAGTTCGCCCTCTTTCGCGCCCGGGACGAGGAGGTAATCGGGGGCGAGGCAGATCTGCCCGGCGTTCATCATCTTGCCGAGGACAATGCGTTCGGCGGTCTGCGCGAGGTCGGCGCTGTCGGAGACGATGACGGGCGACTTGCCGCCGAGTTCGAGCGTCACGGGCACCAGGTTCTTCGCCGCCGCCGCCATGACGTGCCGGCCGACGGCGGTCGAACCGGTGTAGATCAGGTGGTCGAAGGCGAGTTCGGAAAATGCCTTGCCGACATCGGGCCCGCCGGTGACGACGGCGCACTCGGTCGGGTCGAAATAATCGGACACGAGCTCGGCGGTCAGCGCGCTGGTGACGGGGGTGAATTCGCTGGGTTTCAGCATCGCGCGATTGCCCGCGGCGAAGACGCCGGCGAGCGGCGAAAAGGCAAGGACGATCGGGAAATTCCACGGCGTGATGATGCCGAC
>CAZHWG010000359.1:0-2154 GCA_964535925.1 uncultured Sphingorhabdus sp. | reverse complement strand
CGCCGTCGAGCGAGACGAAGGCGGAGCCGGTGATTGTCCGCGCCATGTCAGTCGCCCCTACGCGCAGCGTCGATGGCGGCAACGTCGATCTTTTGCATCGTCATCATCGCCTCGAACGCGCGCTTTCCCTCTTCTCCCCCGGCATTGAACGCCTCTATCAGCGTCCGCGGGGTGATCTGCCACGAAAAGCCCCATTTGTCCTTGCACCAGCCGCACTCGGATTCCTGCCCGCCATTTTGCACGATCGCGTTCCAGTAACGGTCGGTTTCGGCCTGGTCGTCGGTAAGCACCATGAACGACACGCTTTCGTTGGGCTTGAACTGCGGTCCGCCGTTTAGGCCCGAAAATCGTCGGCCGAGGACGGTGAAATCGACGGTCAGCGCGTCGCCCCGCTTGCCCGAGGGATAATCGGACGGTGCACGGTGGACGTTGCCAACGCTGCTGTCGGGGAAAGTCTCGGCATAAAAGCGAGCGGCCGCCTCTGCCTCTCCGTCGAACCACAGGACGGTCGTCATCTTGTCGTTCATCGTGTTGCTCCTTGGGTCCGATATTGCGGAAACCGACGAGGCCAAACGCGATCAGCCTGCTGCGGTATCGAGAACGGGGACGAAGCCGCCCCAGAACATGCGCTTGCCGTCGAACGGCATGTCGCCCTCGGGTTCCATCTCCATCATTTTCTTCCAGGCCGCATCGCGCGTCGCCTTGTCGGGCCATTCGACGAACGAAAACACGACGTTCTCGCCA
Source organism: uncultured Sphingorhabdus sp. (assembly GCA_964535925.1). Taxonomy (GTDB): domain Bacteria; phylum Pseudomonadota; class Alphaproteobacteria; order Sphingomonadales; family Sphingomonadaceae; genus Flavisphingopyxis. Next base: position 1,410 of record CAZHWG010000359.1, on the reverse strand, counting down.
TTCTCGGCCTTCACCGCGCGGCGATAGTCGGTGACCTTGCCGTCGGGGACGTCGTCGCCCCAGCTTTCGATCACGCGCGTCGCGCCGCAATCGCGGAACATCCCCGTCATTTTCTGGGCGAGGTCGCGATAGGCCTGCTTCTTGCTCTCGGGAACTGGCACGACGAAGCCGTCGGTATAGCCCATCCCCTTGCCGCTCAGATCCTCTTCGACGATCGCGTCGAAGCCGCCGAAGATCATGCGCTTGCCGTCGAACGGCATCGATTCGCCCATTTTCTCCATGCGTGGATCGGTGCGCATTTTCTCGCCGGCGGCGTCGCGCGTCGCCTTGTCGGGATATTCGAACCACGAAAAGACGACAGTCTCGTCGTCCTTGGCCTGCACCGCGCGCCTGAAATCGGTCACCTTGCCGTCGGGAACGTCGTCGGCCCAGGTCTCGACCATGCGCGTGACGCCGAACTCCTCGAACAGTGGTGCGGTCTCGGTCGCGTGTCGGGTATAGTCGTCCTTGTTGGCGGTCGGCACCGCGACGACGAAGCCCTCGATATAGGTCATGCTCTCTCTCCTCATTCTTACCGGCGACGGTCGCTCGCCGCGACTCGGGATTTGACAATCCTGCCGTCATTGGTTAGAAAAAACAACTATGCAGTCACAAAAAATATGAACGTCGCCCGATCAACCCCCAAACGCTATGACGATGCCTGCGGTACCGCCCACGGGCTCGAGCTCGTCGGAGACCGCTGGGCGCTGCTCGTGCTGCGCGAGCTGATGCTCGGGCCGCGCCGGTTTTCGCAACTGCGCAGCGACCTGCCGGGGATCAGCGCAAATGTCCTGACGCAGCGGCTCGGTGAGCTCGAAGGGCGCGGATTGCTGGTCAGGCGCCGGCTGGCGCCGCCCGCCTCGGTCCAGGTCTATGAGCTGACCGAATGGGGCTATGAGGCGGAGGAGATCGTCCAGGTGCTCGGCCGCTGGGCGGCGCGATCGCCGATGCACGACGCGACGCTGCCGATATCGGGGGTATCGATCCTGTTGTCCCTCCGTACGATGATAGACCGCGCGTTGGCCAACGACATGGATATGCGCGTCGGCTTCCGCTTCGGCGAGGACGAATATGTCGCGCATGTCGCGGCTGGCGCGATCGATATCGCGCGCGGCGATGCGGGCGAGGGGGACATCGTCCTGGCAGGAGAACCCGCGGGCCTTGCCGCCGCGATCTATGGCGACGTGCCGCTCGAAGACCTCGCCGCGGCGGAGCTGCTGACGCTGACCGGACCGCGCGAGGCGTTCGGAGCGTTCAGCGCGCTGTTCACGCTGCCGCCCAAGGCGACGATGCCGCCCTAATGATAATTCTCCGCTCGACTCTTCAGCGTTGATTCGGCAAGCTTTCGATCAGAACAAAAGGGGGGCAGGG
>CAZHWG010000358.1:0-2155 GCA_964535925.1 uncultured Sphingorhabdus sp. | reverse complement strand
ATGCGGATCTCTTTCATCAGCGCGTAGGCGAAGTCCTGACTACAGGTGCCGCAGACGGTGCCGGTGACGAGGCTGCGTTCGGGGTTCATGCCGGGGGCGCCTGTGAGAGCCTGAAGCATTGCGCGGCCCACCCTCATCCAGCTTCGTCTAGGCTCGTTCCTCGCCAAGACTGCACATCCTTCCCCCATCAAGGGGGAAGGAGAGTTATTTCGCCGCCTCGAGCTGCCGTGCGCCCTGTTTGGCGAGCATGTCCTTGAGATATCCGCCGGTGAAACTGCGCGGGTTCGCGGCGACTTGCTCGGGCGTGCCCTCCGCGATGACCTCGCCACCCTTGACCCCTCCCTCTGGGCCTAAGTCCAAGATGTAATCCGCCGTCTTGATGACGTCCAAGTTATGCTCGATCACGACGACCGTATTCCCCTGTTCGACGAGCGCCTGGAGCACGCCCAACAGTTTCCTCACATCCTCGAAGTGGAGGCCGGTGGTGGGCTCGTCGAGGATGTAGAGCGTCGAACCGGTGGCGCGGCGGCTGAGTTCCTTTGCCAGCTTGACGCGCTGCGCCTCGCCGCCCGAGAGCGTCGTCGCCTGCTGGCCGACCTTGACGTAGCCGAGGCCGACCTCTGCCAGCATCGCCATCTTGTCGCGGATCGGGGGGACCGCCTTGAAGAATTCGACCGCGTCCTCGACGGTCATGTCGAGCACGTCGGCGATAGACTTGCCCTTGAACTTCACCTCGAGCGTCTCACGATTGTAGCGTTTGCCGTGGCACGTTTCGCACGTCACGTAGACGTCGGGGAGGAAGTGCATCTCGATCTTGATCAGGCCGTCGCCCTTGCACGCCTCGCACCGGCCGCCCTTGACGTTGAAGCTGAAGCGGCCCGGCTTGTAGCCGCGTGCCTGGCTCTCGGGCAGGCCGGCGAACCAGTCGCGGATGTTGGTGAAGGCGCCGGTATAGGTCGCGGGGTTCGAACGAGGCGTGCGCCCGATCGGCGACTGGTCGATGTCGATGACCTTGTCGCAATATTCGAGGCCGGTGACCTTGTCATGCTGGCCCGCGATGATGCGGGCGCCGTTCAATGCCCGCGCGGCGGCGGCGTAGAGCGTGTCGATCGTGAAGCTCGACTTGCCGCTGCCCGAAACGCCGGTGACGCAGGTGAAGGTGCCGAGCGGGATCGACGCGGTGACGTTGGCGAGATTGTTTGCCCGCGCGCCGTGGACGGTGATGCGCTTGCCCGAACCCTTGCGGCGCCTGGCGGGAATCTCGATCTCGCGCGTGCCGTTGAGATAATCGGCGGTGAGCGAGTTCTTGGCCTTGAGGATCTGGGGCAGCGTGCCCTTGGCGACGACCTCGCCGCCGTGGACGCCCGCGCCGGGGCCCATGTCGAGGATATAGTCGGCGGCGCGGATCGCGTCCTCGTCATGTTCGACGACGATGACGGTGTTGCCGAGATCGCGCAGGCGGCGCAGCGTGACCAGCAGGCGGTCGTTGTCGCGCTGATGCAGGCCGATGCTCGGTTCATCCAATACGTACAAAACGCCTGACAATCCCGAACCTATCTGGCTCGCGAGGCGGATGCGCTGGCTCTCGCCGCCCGAGAGGGTGCCCGAGGTGCGGTCGAGGTTGAGGTAGTCGAGGCCGACATTGTTGAGGAAGCCGATGCGCTCGACGATTTCCTTCAAAATAGGCGTGGCGATCTGCCGCTGCTGGACGGTGAGCGGGCTGTCGTCGGCCTGCAGCGCGGTGAAATAGGCGAGCGCGTCGGTGACGCTGTACTGCGTCGGGGTGGCGATATCCTTGCCCGCGATCTTGACCGCGAGCGGCTCGGGGCGGAGGCGCTTGCCGTGGCACGTCTCGCACGGCTGCGCGGTCTGGTACTTGCCGAGCTCCTCGCGCATCCACGCGCTCTCGGTCTGCAGCATGCGGCGATTGAGGTTGCCGATGACGCCCTCGAACGGTTTGCGGACCGAATATGATTTGCGGCCGTCCTTGAAGGTCAGCTCGACGGGCTTGCCGCGGGTGCCGTGGAGGATGACGTCCTGGTCGCTCGGGTCGAGGTCTTCCCACGGCGTTTCGAGGTCGAAGCCGTAGGCGCGGCCGAGCGAGCTCAGCACCTGCATGTAATAGGGGCTGGGCGGGTTCGACTTGGCCCAGGGG
>CAZHWG010000357.1:0-2182 GCA_964535925.1 uncultured Sphingorhabdus sp. | reverse complement strand
CGTCAAAGGCCGGGCTCATGACCTTCTTGAGGCGGGCCTGGATATAGTTCGCGTTCAGCACGGCATCTTCCGAAGCCTGCTTCAGGCCATCGGCGCCGTGACTGAGAATGTAAGTCAGCGCGCGAACGAACATGCCCATCTGGCCGTGGAAGGCAACCATGCGGCCGAAACTTTCCGACGCATCACCTTCAATGTCCTCGACCAGGCGGAACACGCCGTCTTCGTCCTTCACCACGAACGGCACCGGCGCGTAGGGCGCGAGCGCGTCGGACAGTACAGTCGGTCCAGAGCCCGGACCGCCGCCGCCATGCGGGGTCGAAAAGGTCTTGTGCAGGTTGATGTGCATCGCATCGACGCCAAGGTCACCGGGTCGCACCCGCCCGACAATCGCGTTGAAGTTGGCGCCGTCGCAATAGACATAGGCGCCGACCGCGTGGACCGCGTCGGAGATCGCCTTCATCTCGGGCTCGAACAGGCCGCATGTGTTGGGATTGGTGATCATTACCGCGGCGATGTCAGGGCCTAGCCGCGCCTTGAGCGCAGCGAGGTCGACGCGCCCCTCGGGCGTCGCGGGGATATTCTCCACCTTGTAGCCGGCAAAGGCGGCGGTGGCAGGATTGGTGCCGTGTGCGCTCTCGGGGACGAGGACGACGGGGCGATCCTCGCCGCGCGCGTCGAGCGCCGCCTTGATGCACAGGATCCCGCACAGTTCGCCGTGCGCGCCCGCCTTGGGGCTCATCGCGACGCTTTCCATGCCGGTCAGCGTGATCAACCAGTGCGCCAGCTGGTCGATAACGCCGAGCGCGCCCTGGACGGTGTCCTGCGGCTGGAGCGGGTGAATGTCGGCAAAGCCCGGCATCCGCGCAATCTTTTCGTTGAGGCGCGGATTGTGCTTCATCGTGCAACTGCCGAGCGGGAACAGGCCGAGGTCGATCGCGTAATTCTGTCGGCTGAGGCGCGTGTAATGGCGCACCGTCTCGGCCTCGCTGAGACCGGGGATACCCATTTCGGCGGTCCGTTCGAGCCCGCCGAGGCGCGCCTTATGCTTGGGCGCGTCGGCAAAATCGACGCCGGTCGTGTCGCTCGAGCCGATCTCGAAGATCAGCGGCTCTTCGAGCATCAGCGCGCGGTTGCCGGTGCTGGTGGTCGGCGCGTCGCCTTCGATGCGCGCCATTTCGGGCTTCCAGCCGCTGGCGTTGATGTGGCTCATGCCAGTGCCTCCTCAAGCGCGGAGACCAGTGCCTCGATATCCTCTGCCGTCGTCGTCTCGGTCACCGCGACGATCAGGCCGTTCTGCAGGTCGGCATTGTCGGCATAGAGCCGACCGAGCGACACGCCTCCCAGCACGTCGCGTTCGGCCATCGCCTGGACGACCGGTCGCGCTTCCTTGGGCAGGCGCAGCGTGAATTCGTTGAAGAAGCTGTCATTGACCAGTTCGACGCCGGGCAGCTGCGCCAGCCGGTCGGCCGCCTGGCACGCCAGCGCATGATTGAGCGCGGCGAGTTCGCGCAAGCCCCGCTCGCCGAGCAAGGTCATGTGAACGCTGAAGGCCAGCGCGCACAGCCCCGAGTTGGTGCATATGTTGCTCGTCGCCTTTTCGCGACGGATATGCTGCTCGCGGGTGGACAGCGTGAGGACGAAGCCGCGCTTGCCGGTCGCGTCGACCGTTTCGCCGCAGAGGCGTCCGGGCATCTGACGGACGAACTTCGCCTGGCAGGCGAACAGCCCGACATAGGGGCCGCCGAACTGCAGCCCGACGCCGATCGACTGGCCTTCGCCGACGACGATGTCGGCGCCCATTTCACCGGGCGATGTGATCGCGCCCAGTGCGACCGGCTCGGTCACAACCGCTACGAGCAGTGCGCCCTTGGCGTGGACCGCGTCGGCGAGCTTCGACAGGTTGCCGATCCGGCCGAGAATGTCGGGATACTGGACGACGACGCAGCTCGTCTCGTCGTCGACGGCATTGACCAGCGCATCGATGTCGCTCGCCACCTCGAGCGTCGGATCGCGATGGACGATCTGGTCGCGGGTGAATTTCGCCATCGTGCGCGTCACGCTGACATAATGGGGATGCAGCCCCGACGAGAGGATTGCCTTGCGCTTCTTGGTCACGCGCGCGGCCATGCTGACCGCCTCCCAGCAGGCGGTCGAGCCGTCGTACATCGAGGCGTTGGCAACG
>CAZHWG010000356.1:0-2189 GCA_964535925.1 uncultured Sphingorhabdus sp. | reverse complement strand
CTGCTCGAGGCCGCGATCGCGCGCCACCGCGCGGCGGGCGGCGCGGTGATGGTCGCGACGCACATCGCGCTCGCGCTGCCCGACGCACAGCGGATCGCGCTCGGCGCGGCGGTCCCCGCATGAGGCTTGTCACTACCCTGTTCGTCCGCGACCTCGCGCGCTCGTGGCGGAGCGGCACATTGTGGCTGCCGGTCGGCTTCTACCTGCTCGTCGCGATGCTGTTCCCCTTTGCCGTCGGCCCCGATCCGGTGCTGCTCGCCCGGACCGGCGGCGGGATGCTGTGGGTCGCTGCGTTGCTCGCCGCGTTGCTGCCGGTCGATCGGCTGTTCGCCGACGATGCGCGCGATGGCACGCTCGACCAGCTCGCGCTGCGCGGGATCGGCGAGGAAAGCGTCGTCGCCGCGCGCCTCGCGGCGCACTGGATCGGCTTCGCGCTGCCGCTGCTCGTCGCGACCGTGCCTGCCGCCGCGCTGCTCAACCTCGATGGGGCGACGCTCGCGCGCCTCGCGATCGGTCTCGCGCTCGGCACCCCCGCGCTCGCCGCGCTCGGCGTTCTCGTCGCCGCGCTGACGCTGTCGCTGCGCGGCGCGGGCGGGATCGTCGGCCTGCTGCTGCTGCCGCTCGCGGTGCCGGTGCTGATATTCGGCGCGGGCTATGCCGCCGATGCCGGCGGCGCTCCGCTCAAGCTGCTCGCCGCTGCCTCGCTGTTCCTCGTCGCGATCACGCCCTTCGCAGCTGCAGCGGCGTTGCGCGCAGGACGCAGCTAGGCGTTGCGCCAGCGCGCGAAGATCGCGGTCGGCAGCACCAGTCCCCGCGCTTCCTCGCGCACGCCCAGTTCGCCGCATTCGACCGTGCCGGGCAGGTCGCCGAACGACTGACGCATCAGTTCGCCGATCGCCAGCGCAGATAGCCGCACCGCATAGACGGTCAGGAAGACGCAGGCCGAATCGGCGTCGACCAGCCGGCGGCAATCGGCGATCAGCCCGGGCAGGTCGTCCTCAAGCTTCCACATCTCGCCATCGGGACCGCGTCCGTATTTGGGCGGGTCGAGCAGGATCGCGTCGTAGCGCCGCTCGCGCCGGACCTCGCGCGCGGCGAACTTGGCGGCGTCGTCGACAATCCAGCGCACCGGGCGGTCGGCCATCCCCGCAAGCGCGGCATTCTCGCGCGCCTGCGCGACCGATTTCTTCGATGCATCGACATGGACCATCGCCGCCCCGGCGGCCGACAACGCGAGCGTGCCGACGCCGGTATAGCCGAACAGGTTGAGCGCGGTCGGATCGGTGCGCCCCGCAAGCCCCTCGCCGATCCAGTCCCACACCGGCGCCATGTCGGGGAAAAATCCCAGGTGTCGAAACGGCGTGCATTGCGCCTGGAACTTCACGCCGCGCCACGACAACGGCCAGCCGTCGAGCGGCACGTCGGTGTCGTAGAACCAGCGGCCGCCGCCATCGTCGTCCGATGCCGGGACGAACTCGCCATCGGCGCTCCAGTCGTCCTGTGCGGGGGCCCACATCGCCTGCGGTTCGGGGCGGATGAAGCGAAATCGGCCATAGCGTTCGAGCTTGCGCCCGCCGCCGCTGTCGACCAGGCCATAGTCGTCCCAGGGCTCGCCGATCATCGTCACAAGGTGGTTCATGCGCACGTCCTTAGACGATCAGCCGCGCGCCGCAACATATGCGGCGACCGCCGCGACATCGGCGGGCAGGCGAACGACGCGCTCGGCACCCGCCAGCGCACGCGTGAGCCTTGCCGGGACAGTCGGATCGCGCCCCGTCGCGCGGTGCACCGCTTCGGGGAACTTGGCGGGATGCGCGGTGGCGAGGACGACCATCGGATCGCCGCCGCCGACGCGGTGCGCCGCCGCGAGCGCGATCGCGCTGTGCGAATCGATGGTCTGGCCGCGCGCGTCGGCCCAGCGCATCGCCTCCTCCATCGCAGCGGCATCGATCGCGACGCCGGTCATGTGCGCCAGCGCGGCGCGCTGCGCATCGGTCAGCACGATCTCGCCTGCGCCGGCCAGCCCCGCCATCTGCCGCGCGACAGCCTCGCCATCGCCACCCGCCGCATCCCACAGGAGCCGTTCGAAATTGCTCGCGACCTGGATGTCCATCGCGGGCGCATCGGTCGCGATCACCGCGCCGGGGCGATAGACGCCACCGGCCAGCGCGCGCGCGACGATGTCGTTG
>CAZHWG010000355.1:0-2197 GCA_964535925.1 uncultured Sphingorhabdus sp. | reverse complement strand
TCCTTTCGTCGATGGGCCTGCGCCTCGGCATGGACATCCCCGGCTGGCCGCCCGAGAACATCGAGGAAATGGCCAAGAAGCTCGAGCAAGAGCTGCTCGGCTGAACCGACACGCGGTCTTCGGATCGCATCCGGGGTTTGGGCGGCGCCCCTTAACGCCGCCTGGTCTGGGCTACCTCATACGGGCCCTTAACGAACGAAGGACTTAAGTCATGCGTCATAGAATGGGTGGCAGGAAACTGCAGCGCACGAGCTCGCACCGTACCGCGTTGTTCCGCAACATGTCGGCCGCGCTGATCAAGCACGAGCAGATCACCACGACCGTCCCCAAGGCGAAGGAGCTTCGCCCCTATATCGAGAAGCTGATCACGCTCGCCAAGAAGGGTGGCCTTTCCAACCGTCGCCTGGCGCAGTCGCGCCTGCTCGACGAGACGCAGCTTGCCAAGCTGTTCGATACGCTGGCCAAGCGCTACGAAGGTCGCCCCGGCGGTTACGCACGCGTCATCAAGATCGGCCCGCGCGCGTCGGACGCCGCACCGATGGCGATCATCGAGCTGGTCGACCGCGACGTTTCGGCCAAGGGCCAGGATTCGGGCCCGGTGATGACCGACGAGGACATGGCCGACGCCTGACCGGCACGCCTGACCAACACCGAAAGGGCCGCGCATGTCGCGGCCCTTTTGCGTTGGGGCAAATCGGCGCGACTCGATGGTTAAGGTTTCAAACGAAACCGTTTGATCGCAGCGGCATCGCTGTTAGCGTGGACAAAATTCATCGCCGCCAAGGAGCCCCCTATGATTTCGACCCGCATGATTCTGCTCGCCACCGCATCGACGCTGATGCTGTCCGGCTGCGCGACGATGGAAAGTACCCCGACCGATATGCCACAGGCCGATACCGCCGCCGCGCCGCAGGCGACGCTGACCTATCCCGCGACGCGCCGCGGCGATGTCGTCGAGACGCAGTTCGGCGTCTCCGTCGCCGATCCCTATCGCTGGCTCGAGAACGACGTGCGTGAAGACAGCGAAGTCGCCCAATGGGTCGCGGCGCAGAATGCGGTGACCGACGCCTATCTCGCCGAGCTGCCCGGACGCGACGCGTTCAAGGCGCGGATGACCCAACTCTACGATTACGAGCGGATCGGCACGCCGTACAAGAAGGGCGGCCGCTATTTCTACAGCCGCAACGACGGCCTGCAGAACCAGTCGGTGCTCTATGTCCGCGATTCGCTCGACGGGCCGGGGCGCGTGCTGATCGATCCCAATGGCTGGTCGGCCGACGGCGCCACCGCGCTCGCCGAATGGGTCCCGAGCGAGGACGGCAGCAAGCTCATCTATTCGGTCCAGGACGGCGGCACCGACTGGCGCAGCGTCAAGGTGCTCGACGTCGCGACCGGCAAGCCGATGTCCGACGAGGTCAAATGGGTCAAGTTCTCGGCGCTCGACTGGGCCAAGGACGGCAGCGGCTTTTACTATTCGCGCTTTCCCGAGCCGAAGGCCGAGGGCACCTTCCAGTCGCTCAACACCAACCAGGCGGTCTATTTCCATCGCCTCGGCACGCCGCAGAGCGCCGACGTGAAACTCTATGCGACGCCGGCCAAGCCCGACCTCAACCATGTCGCGCAGGTCAGCGACGACGGCCGCTGGCTGATCGTGACGAGCTCATCGGGGACAGACGACCGCTACGAGCTCAATTTGATCGACCTCGCGTCGAAGGATCGCACGCCGCGGCTGCTGATCCCCGGGTTCGACAACAACTGGTCTTATATCGGCAACCGCGGTTCGACCTTCTATTTCCAGACCAACAAGGATGCGCCGCTGCTGCGCGTCGTCTCGCTCGACATCAGCCAGGCCAAGCCGCAGCCCAAGACGATCATCGCCGAAGACGTTTCGGGAGAGCGGGGGGCGACGCTCGACGGCGTCTCGCTGGTCGGCGGCAAGCTGATCGCCGACTATCTCGTCGATGCCAAGACCGAGGTGCGCGTCTACAATCTCGACGGCAGCCTCGAACGCAAGATCGCGCTGCCGGGCATCGGTTCGGCGGGCGGTTTCGCCGGCACGTTCGACGATGACGAAACGTTCTTTTCGTTCACCAGCTTCGCGCGGCCGACGACGGTCTATCGCTACGACGTGAAGACCGGCGGCGTCGCGGTCTGGGCGCAGCCCAAGGTCGCCTTCGATCCCGACGACTACAGCGTC
>CAZHWG010000354.1:0-2201 GCA_964535925.1 uncultured Sphingorhabdus sp. | reverse complement strand
GAGGCCGACCGCCGCTTCGGCGCGCGGCCCAGCGCGCTGCCGCCTGCCGACATCGCGCGGATGGGCTATCGCTCGGTCGAACTCGGCGGTCGCGCCGCGTCGATCGGCTGGCACGGCAACGCGATCCTCGTCCGCGAGGACGCCCGGATCGAAAACGCCCGGCCGCTCGATCTGCCGACGCTCGAACCGCGCGGCGCGGTGATGGCCGAGATCGATTTCGGTAGCGGCAAGCGGTTGCGCGTTATCGGCATGCACCTCGACCTCAGCGGCCTGTGGCGTCGGCGGCAGGTCCGCGCGCTGCTCGACCAGATCGACGGCTGCGAGGAGAGGCTGCCGACCGTCCTGATGGGCGACATGAACGAATGGACCCGCAGCGGCGGCAGCCTGCGCGAGATCGGCGCGGACTACGAGCTCGTCGCGACCGGGCGCAGCTTCCACAGCCGCCGCCCCGTCGCCGAGCTCGATCGGATCATCCTGAGCCGCGGTGTGACGATGAACAATGGCGGCGTCCACCACAGCCCGCTGGCGACGCGTGCCTCCGACCACCTGCCGATCTGGGCCGACATCGCTGCCGAGGGCTGGCTGCCCAATCCTGCCGCTCGCATTGAGGACTCTGCCTAAAATATAGGCACGATCGCCGACTGGTTGACCGGCAGCGACGCGATGCTGCGCCGCACCGAATGGCACGTCGATTGCAAAGCGTTTCGCGCCATGAACGCTGTGCCATGACCCTCACCGTTACCCTTGCCGCCGGGGCGGCCGCGCTGCCGATCGCTGACAAGGGCGACACCGCATGGATGATGACCGCGACGGTCCTCGTCCTGATGATGGTCCTGCCCGGCCTCGCGCTGTTCTACGGCGGGCTGACGCGGACCAAGAACATGCTCGCGACGATGACCCAGATCGGCTCGGCCGCCTGCCTCGCGATGCTCGTCTGGGTCATGTGGGGCTATTCGCTCGCCTTCGGCCCCTCGCTCGGCGCGCCGTTCGAAGGCGCGGCACCGTTCATCGGGGGCCTCGGCAAGGCGTTCCTCGCCGGCGTCACCCCCGGCTCGACCGTCGCGACCTTCACCGATGGCGTCGTCATCCCCGAATATGTCTTCATCGCCTTCCAGATGACCTTCGCCGCGATCACGCTCGCGCTCGTCCTCGGTTCGACCGTCGAGCGGATGAAGTTCTCGGCGGTGATGCTGTTCGGGCTCGTCTGGCTGACGATCGTCTACCTGCCGATCGCGCACATGGTGTGGGCGGGGGACGGCCTGTTCTACGCGCTCGGCGCGCTCGATTTTGCCGGCGGCACCGTCGTCCACGTCAACGCGGGCGTGTCGGCGCTCGTCGCGTGCCTCGTCCTCGGGCCGCGGCTCGGCTTTCGCAAGGACGTGATGGCGCCGCACTCGCTCGTCATGACGGGGATCGGCACCGGGCTGCTGTGGGTGGGCTGGTTCGGTTTCAACGCTGGCAGCGCGCTCGAAGCCAATGGCTCGGCCGCGCTGGCGATGATCAACACCTTCGTCGCGGGCGCCGCGGCGGCGATCGCCTGGCTGCTCGTCGAGCGCGTCGGCGGGCGCAAGCCCTCGGCGCTCGGCTTCTGTTCGGGGATTGTCGCGGGGCTCGTCGCGGTCACCCCGGCGGCGGGCAATGCCGGGCCGTTCGGTGCGATCCTGCTCGGTTGCCTCGCCTCGGTCGCGTGCTTCTTCGCGGTCACTGCGCTCAAGAACCGGCTCGGCTATGACGACGCGCTCGACGCCTTCGGCATTCACGGCCTCGGCGGGATCGTCGGCGCGCTCGGGACGGCCTTCACGATGCTGCCCGCGCTCGGCGGTCCCGGCGCGGCCGACTATGCGTTCTGGACGCAGCTCGGCAAGCAGGCGCTCGCGGTCGCGACGACGATCTTCTGGGCTGCGTTCGGCACCTGGGTTGCGCTGAGCGTGATCCGCCCCTTCACGCGCCTGCGCGTCGATCCCGATGTCGAGCGCCAGGGCCTCGACCTCGGCGAGCACGGCGAGCGCGCGTATAATTACTAGCGAGGCGGGACGGAACTCCGTCGACCGCTCGCAGGCGGAAAGGGTGCAACAATTTTGCAACTATATTACGACGAAATGGGGCTTGATGTAAGTTAATCCTATCTCCCCCGGCCTCCGAGTTATACGATTTCAGGACGTATATTAACTGGGGAACGATAATGTCGACATATACAAAAA
>CAZHWG010000353.1:0-2231 GCA_964535925.1 uncultured Sphingorhabdus sp. | reverse complement strand
TCGCGACGCGCCAGGGCAAGGCGATCCGTTTTTCCGCGACCGACGTGCGTGAATTCCAGAGCCGCACCTCGACCGGCGTCCGTGGTATGCGCTTGAAGGGCGACGACGAGATCATCTCGCTGTCGATCCTGCAGGGCTTCGACGCGACGACCGACGAACGCGATGCCTATCTGCGCGCCGCACCGTGGAAGGACAACGACAGCGAACCGACATTATCGGCCGAACGCATGGCCGAATTCGCCGACGCCGAGGAATTCCTCCTGACGATCTGCGCCAACGGATATGGCAAATTGTCCAGCGCCTATGACTACCGCCGCAGCAATCGCGGCGGTCAGGGGATCGGCAATATCGACAATATCGAACGCAACGGCCTCGTCGTCGCGAGCTTCCGCGCGACCAAGGGCGACCAGCTGATCCTCGTCACCGACCAGGCCAAGATGATCCGCATGCCGCTCGACAGCATGCGCGTCATCGGGCGCAACTCGGCGGGCGTGAAGCTGTTCGACGTCGCAAAGGGCGAGCACGTTGTCTCGGCGGCGCGGATCGACGAGGAACAGGACCCCGAGGACGAAGCCGAAGAGGCGGTCGCAGAGGAACTGGCCGAGATCGCCGAGAGCGGCGCGCCCGACGAGGTCACGCTCGACGACGGCACCGGTCCCGACACGATCTCCGAGGACATCCCCGAGGACGAGTGATCGGCCTCGGCGATCGCAAAGCGCAGAGCAGGACGGCGAGTGGGGCGAGCCCCCTCCCCGCCTGTCCTGGGTAGGGCCGTTAGACCATCGCAGGACCAGTCTGAGACCTACTGGGCGGCGCTTGCCTTGCTCTCGCCGAGGCGCGTTACGACGCCCCAGGCGATCAATGCCTGACCGGCAAAGTAGAGCGGCCAAACAAGCAAATGCGGCAAGGGCGAAGCCGCGAGCGGGCCGAGCCGGCCGAAGATAAGCAGATCGGAGAGGGCAAACAGGACCGCGCCGATGCCGACGCGGTAACGCGAAAAGCGGCTCGTCCAGGCCGCGCCCGCCATCGCCCCGATCGTCAGGCCGTAGATCGCGTGTCCGACAGCCTGTGTCCCCGGTGGCGATACCGCATAGGCGATCGCCGGTACGCCCACGAGCAGCACCAGGCCGAGCAACGCCTGGCTTCCGCTCGGCGCCGCGCGCCGGTTGCGCAAGTACAGCACGACCGCGACGATATGCGCGGCCATAAACGCCATCCCGCCCGTCCTGAGGTTCACGGCATCGATCAACACGTCGCCCGTCGCGCCGAGCGCCATCACGCCCGCGATCAGCCAGCCGTCGAGCGAATTGGCATGCCGCGCCGCCCACAAGGCGAGCAATCCGACCCCGGCGCCCTTCCAGACGATCGCCGATGGGCTGTGAAGATCAAGCAGCACCGCTGCGTAATAGCTTGCGCCGGCAAATATTGCGGCGAGGAACAGTGCGTCGAGCCTTGGCCGGTGAGCTTCCATCGTAACTTCCCTGTTCGTTTGACGTCCGCGTTGCTATGCGCGCGGCATGACAGACACGGTCCATATCATCGGTGGCGGCCTCGCGGGAAGCGAAGCCGCGTGGCAGCTTGCCCGCGCAGGCGTTAAGGTTCGCCTATCGGAAATGCGGGGCGGTGGCGACAGCACCGCGGCGCACCATACCGACGGCCTCGCTGAGCTCGTCTGCTCGAACAGCTTTCGTTCGGACGATGCAACAAGCAACGCGGTCGGGCTGCTCCACCAGGAAATGCGCGAACTCGATTCGCTGATCATGGCGGCGGCCGAATCGGCCAAGGTTCCCGCCGGGTCGGCGCTCGCGGTCGATCGCGACGCGTTTTCGGACGCGGTCACCGCCGCGCTGACGGCCGAACCGCTGATCGAGATCGTCCGCGAGCGGATCGACGCATTGCCCACCGAAGGCACGACGATCGTCGCCACGGGGCCGCTGACCGGCACCGCGCTTGCCGAGAGCATCGCTGCGACAACGGGCGCCGACGCGCTCGCTTTCTTCGATGCGATCGCGCCGATCGTCCACCGCGACAGCGTCGACATGGACATCTGCTGGATGGCGAGCCGCTGGGACAAGGGGTCGCCTGACGGCGACGGCAAGGACTACATCAACTGCCCGATGGACAAGGAGCAGTATCTCGCCTTCCACCAGGCGCTGCTCGACGGCGAAAAGACCGTGTTCAAGCAATGGGAGGCCGACACCCCCTATTTCGACGGCTGCATGCCCGTCGAG
>CAZHWG010000352.1:0-2239 GCA_964535925.1 uncultured Sphingorhabdus sp. | reverse complement strand
ACCAGCTCGCCGACAAGCCGCTGGCGCTGACGCGCGCCGAGGCGTTCCGCATCGTCCCTTCGGTCACTGCCGACAACCGCGCCTCGAACCGCTATACCGTGGTCGAGGTCAATGCGCGCGACCGGCCCGCACTGCTCGGCAATCTCGGCCAGGCGCTGTTCGAGGCCAAGGTCACGCTCCATTCGGCGCACATCTCGACCTATGGCGAACGCGCGGTCGACACCTTTTACCTGACCGACCTGACCGGTCAGAAGATCGTCTCGAAGTCGCGGCTCGAAACGCTCGAGCGCCATCTGCTCGAGGCTGCGCGCGGGCCGAAGGACAAGGGCGACAAGGAAGACCGCCGCGCGGCCTAGAACGGTTTCGATCTAGTCGTCGTTGCCCGGTGCGCCGGTCTCGCTGACCATCCGTTCGCCGTCGATGACGATCGGCGTGGCCAATCCCGCGATCGCAGCGCCTTCGGGTTCGATCCGCATCCCGCGCGCGATGACCTGCGGATCGGCAAACACTTCGGCGACAGTGTTGATCGGCCCTGCCGGGATGCCCGCCGCCTCGAGCGCGTCGTAAAGCGCCGCCTTCGACTGGCGCGCGATCGCGTGCGCGAGTTCGGGGATCAGCGCGGCGCGATGTTCGACCCGACCGGCATTGGTCGCGAAGCGCGCGTCGTCGGCCAGGTCGGGGCGCCCGATTACGCCGCAAAACCGCGCGAACTGCGCGTCGTTGCCGACCGCGATGACGAGGTCGCCGTCGGCGCAGGCAAACGCCTGATAGGGGACGAGGTTGGCGTGGCCATTGCCCATCCGCGACGGGACCTTGCCGCTGGCGAAGTAATTCGCCGCCTGGTTGGCGAGCACGCCGACCTGCGTGTCGAGCAACGCCATGTCGATATGCGCGCCGCGTCCGAAATCGTCGTGGTCCCTGGTGTCGCGCCGGTACAGCGCGGCGAGGATCGCGACCGCCGAATAGACGCCGGTGAAGATATCGGCATAGGCGACGCCGCTCTTTTGCGGCGCGCCGTCGGGCTCGCCGGTCAGCGCCATGATCCCGCCCATCGCCTGGATGATGAAATCGTATCCGGCGCGGTCCTTGTAGGGGCCGGTCTGGCCGAAGCCGGTGATCGAACAGGTGATCAGGCGCGGATTGACGCGCAGGAGGCTGTCATGGTCGAGGCCGTATTTCGTCAGCCCGCCGACCTTGTAGTTCTCGATCACGACATCGGCATCGGCGACGAGGTCGCGGATCACCGCCTGGCCCTCGGGGGTTGCGATGTCGATCGACCGGCTCGTCTTGCCGCGGTTGGTCGCGTGGAAATAGGCGGCGCTGCGGTTGCTGCCTTCCCCGACGAAGGGCGGGCCCCAGTGGCGCGTGTCGTCGCCGGCACCGGGCCGTTCGACCTTGATCACCTCTGCGCCGAGATCGGCGAGCAACTGCCCGCACCACGGCCCGGCGAGGATCCGCGCCAGCTCGACGACCTTGACCCCGGCGAGCGGTTTCATGCTGGGCGGCGCACTTCATAGATCACATGACGCGTCGTTTCGCCCGCCATGACGCGTTCTTCAGTGCGGTCGGTCAGCACGCCGCCGATCTTCTCCATCGCCTTGCGCGAGCGGATATTGGTGTCTCCGACGACGAAGATGACCGGGTCGAACCACTGGAAGGCGTGGTCGAGCATCAGGCGTTTCATCTCGGCATTGGTCGCGCCGCCCCAATAGTCGCGCGCCAGGAAGCTCCAGCCGATCTCGATCTCGCCCGGCTGTGCGCGTTCGGCGCTATAGCGGCTCGACCCGATGATCGTGCCGCTCGCCCTGTCGCGCACCGTCAACGCGCCGCGCGACGCCAGTGCATCGTCGAAGAACGTGCGAAACACCGGTTCCTGCCAGCGATCGTGCGCCGGATGGACCGCCCAGATCTCGGGATCGGCGGCGACCGCATAAAGCCCGTGCCAGTCGCTTGCGACCGTCGGGCGCAGGTCGATCGTCTCGCCGATCAGCGTCGGCTGCAGGTCGGGAGTCGCGGCCATCGCCTTAAAACGCCGAAATGCCCGTGATCGCCCGCCCCAGGATCAGCGCGTGGACGTCGTGCGTGCCCTCGTAGGTGTTGACGGTTTCGAGGTTGATCGCGTGGCGGATGACGTGGAACTCGGCGGCGATGCCGTTGCCGCCGTGCATGTCGCGCGCGACGCGGGCGATATCGAGCGCCTTGCCGCAATTGTTGCGCTTGATGATCGAGACCATGTCGG
>CAZHWG010000351.1:0-2251 GCA_964535925.1 uncultured Sphingorhabdus sp. | reverse complement strand
GGCGGCGGCTTCGCTGCGGCGTGGCTTTGCGCTAGGGATCGACGCATGATCCGATTCGCGCGCGGCGTGCTCGCCCCCTTCGCCCTGCCGTTCGCGCTCGCCGCCTGCGCCGCCACCCCTGCCGCGACGACGGTCGCCAGCAGCGCATCGCCGCTGCCTGCCGAGACGCGGGCACCGGTGACGATCCTGATCTCGATCGACGGCTTTCGGCCCGATTACCTCGATCGCGGTGTCACGCCCAACCTCGATGCCCTCGCCGCGCAAGGTGTCGAGGCCGCGATGCAGCCCGCCTTTCCGTCGAAGACCTTTCCCAATCACTGGACGCTGGTGACGGGCAAATATCCCGATCACAACGGGATCACCGCCAACACGATGGAGGACCCGGCGCGCCCCAACGAGGTCTTCACGATGGCGAGCGACGACCCGTTCTGGTGGAACGCGGCGGCGCCGATCTGGGTCGATGCCGAGCGGCAGGGCGTCCGCACCGCGACGATGTTCTGGCCCGGGTCGAACGTCGCATGGGGCGGCACGCGCGCCGCCAACTGGCCGCACACGATCACCGGCGGCGTGCGCCCCGAGGACTGGCAGCAGTTCAACCAGGCGATCGACGACACGCAGCGCGTCAACACGGTGCTCGACTGGGTTCGCCGGCCAGCCGCTATCCGGCCGCGGCTGGTGACGCTCTATTTCGACATCGTCGATACCGCAGGCCACACCTATGGCCCCGCCGACGCGCGCACGACCGCCGCGGTCGCCGATGTCGACGGCTCGATCGGCGAGCTCGTCGCCGGGCTCGCCACGCTGGGCCAGCCGGCAAACATCGTCGTGGTGTCCGACCACGGCATGGCCGCGACGAGCAGCGAACGCGTCGTTGCGCTCGACCGCGTTGCCGACCCGGCGCTGTATCGGATCGTCGAAAGCGGCCCCTATGCGACATTCGAGCCCACCGAAGGCAACGACGCAAAACTTGCCGCCGCGCTGCTCGGCCCGCACGCGCACATGCAGTGCTGGCGCAGGCAGGATATCCCCGCGCGCTTTCATTACGGCACCAATCCGCGCATTCCGCCGTTCCTGTGCCTTGCCGAGACCGGCTGGCTGATCGCTCCGAGCGCGCCGACGCAAGCCTTTGCGGGCGGCAATCACGGCTATGACAATGCCGCACCCGACATGGCCGCGACCTTCATCGCGGCGGGGCCGAACATCCGCCACGCGGCGGTCGCGGCGGGGTTTTCGAACGTCGAGGTCTATCCGCTCGTCGCGCGGCTGATCGGGGTGACGCCGCACGCCAGCGACGCGAGCGGGGCGATCGCCGAGGCACTGGTCGAGAAATAGGCTTGCGTCGGCGACAGGTTTCGGATTGAAACCCGTCATGACCTATTATGAAGACCTCCAGATCGGGGCCAAGAACAGCTTCGGTTCGTATAATGTCACGCGCGAGGAAGCGCTTGAGTTCGCGAACAAATACGACCCACAGCCGTTCCACCTCGACGACGATGCGGCGGCGGCGACGCATTTCGGGCGGCTGTCGTGCAGCGGCTGGCACACGGCGGCGATGACGATGCGGATGATCGTCGACAATCTCGACGAGACCGCCAATGCCAAGAGCCTGGGCGCGGCGGGGATCGACGACCTGCGCTGGATCCGGCCGGTGTTTCCCGGCGACACGCTGCGCGTCGAGACCGAGATCGTCGACAAGGCGCCGTGGCCCGGACGGCCCGAAATGGGGGTTTTCCGGTCGAAGACGGTGGTCTTCAACCAGGACGACAAGCCGGTGATGAGCTATGTCGCCAAGGTGCTGATGCAGCGCCGCCAGCCCGCGTCAGACTAGCCGCGCGGGGCTTCAGGCGCCGCAGCTCCAGCTGCCCTGGTAGCTGCGATCGCCGACCGAGACTTCTGTGACGGTCAGCGTCGCGGACCATTTGGTCGATTCGCTGCCGTCGGCGCTCCCCTCGCCCGCGCCGCGCCCGACGTTGAGCGTGATGTCGCTGCCGGTGAAGATGCCGCCCTGGCGCAAGGCCCGATAGCCGCCGGTCTTGGCCGCGTCGAGCGTGCCGACGGTGCCGCCGTACTTGACCGCGCCCCGCGCCCGCGCGGCGGGGTCGTCGGGCGCGGTGGCGACGAACAGGATCCGGTCGTCGGCGGAGAAGCTGCAGCCGAGCCCGGCATCGAGGACGCGCGAGAATTCGCCATAGGCCATCGCCTCGAGCAGCGGCCCGGCGGGCTCGGGTCGCGGCGTGCCCGGCGTATCGCC
>CAZHWG010000350.1:0-2253 GCA_964535925.1 uncultured Sphingorhabdus sp. | reverse complement strand
TGACAGCGACGCAGCTGTTGGTCGTTCCCAGATCG
This sequence comes from uncultured Sphingorhabdus sp., assembly GCA_964535925.1. GTDB lineage: Bacteria > Pseudomonadota > Alphaproteobacteria > Sphingomonadales > Sphingomonadaceae > Flavisphingopyxis. Next base: position 2,218 of record CAZHWG010000350.1, on the reverse strand, counting down.
ATTCCGATTACCTTGGCCATGTTCTACCCTCTTGAAGCAATTGTTCGTTTAGCCCGGCGACCGATCCAACCCGTTTCGGGCGCGATACGGTTCGCAGGCTCTGGCTCGCGATATAGGTGTGCTTTCGCTTGGCACAAGGACATCGGCCTCCTACATTTCAGAGACTGTCGTTCGAGGCACAAGGAAAGGATTTCATTATGTTCTCGCGCCGTATCCTGATCCTGTCGAGTGCAGCGCTCGCGCTGATGAGTCTGGCCGGGTGCAACAAGGCGGCCGACATGCTCAACCCGCCCGAGCTCCACGTCGATCGCGTCTATGTCAAGCTGGCGGCGAATCCCGAGGCTCCATCGGCGCTTTATTTCACCGTCCACGCTGGCGCGCGCGAGACAAAATTGCTCAACGTGCTGATCGACGAGGCCTTGCGCTACGAGATGCACGAAAGCGTTACCACCGGAGGGATGAGCGAGATGAGGCCGCTCGAATACGCGGTCATTCCCGCTGGCAAGGACGTCGTTTTCAAGCCGGGCGGTAAACACGTCATGGTCTGGGGCATCTCGAAAAAAGCGATCTCGGCGAACAAGATGCAGGTGATCTTCGTCTTCCAGAACGGCGACCGGATCGTTTTCGATGCGCAATTCGTCAAGCCCGGCGAGGACGCGGGCGCGGCGATGGCGGATGACGGCATGGCAATGGGTAACGAGGCCCAGTGATCGTGGCGAAGTGATCGGCGAAAAGTGACCGTGCGATCGCTGACCACGGGCGAGTGCGCGCTCGCCGCGTCGATTTTCGGCGATGCGATCGATTACGACGCGGTCGAGATCCGCAACGCCAAATGGGCCTTCTTCCAGCCGGCGCGCGTGACGATGGCGCCGATGGGGCATATCCATTTCAGCCCCAAGGGTGGCCTCTACTGCGAAGATTTCTGCAACCGGTCAATGTCGCTCCAGGGACATTTCATCCACGAAATGACGCATGTCTGGCAGGCACAGAAAATGGGCCGCTGGTATCTCGTCCTGATGCGCCATCCGTGGAGCCGCTATGATTACGCGCTGCGCCCCGGCTGGGGTCTCGCGCGCTACGGGCTCGAACAACAGGCCGAGATCGTTCGCCATGTCTTCCTGATGCGGCGCGGCGTGCTCGTCCCCGGTGCACCGCCGTTGGCGAGTTACGACGGTATATTGCCGTTCACGCCGAGCATGCGCTGAGCATCGGCCTTGCGTTCGTCTTCATAGCGGATGCAGTCGAAAATCTTCGCGCCCGCCAGGAACACCGACCCGGTGCAGGCAAGCAACAACAGCCATCCACCGACGCCCGGATAGTCGACCCGGTAATGCAGCCCGCGCTCGATCGCGCCGAGCCCGAGCGCATAAACGATCAGACACGCTTCGAAGCGTGTCTTGATAATGAAGAGGCGCCTGATCCGTTTCCACATGCTGCCAAGCGTTAAGCAATGGCCGTGCCAATGGCAAGAAACCGCGGTTCCCGATTTAAGACATAGGGTAAACTGTCAGTTAACCCGACAGCTCAGGCAAGCTCGGTCAAATCGAGCGCGTCGAGCAACGCCCCGCGCGCCTGGTGTACCGCGGCGACGAAACCGGGATCGGCGATCTCGTCGGGCGATACCGATTGCGGCCAGGTCTTCGCGACGACCTCGGCGACCGTGTCGAGCTTCTCGGGGGTGGCAATGAATCGCGGATCGACGGTCGCGGGATCGGCGACGACACGCAGGCGCAGGCACGCCGGCCCGCCGCCATTGGCCATCGACTGGCGCACATCGACGGGGACGAGCTTGCGGATCGGGCCGTTGCCACGGACCATCTCCTCGAGCCAGCCCCATACCGCGGCATTGTCGCGCGATTCGGTCGGGACGATCAGCGCCATGCCGCCATCGGGTCCCTCGCCCGCGGGGATCGTGACCAGCTGCGCGTTGAACAGGTAGCTGGCAATCGCGTCGTCGAGGCTGACGATGTTGCGCGGCACCTCGATGATCTCGACTTCGGGCATGATCGCGCGGATCGCCGAATAGGTCAGCTCGGGGTCGGCAAAGGCCAGTTGGTGGCAGAACAGGACATTCTCGTTGGCGACCGCGACGACATCGTTGTGGAACGCGCCGCTGCCGATCGCCGCATCGGCCTGTGCGACGAACAATGTCCGCGCGGGATCGAGCCGGTGGTAGCGCGCGACCGCGCGCGATGCCTCGAGATGCTGGCGCACCGGG
>CAZHWG010000349.1:0-2255 GCA_964535925.1 uncultured Sphingorhabdus sp. | reverse complement strand
TATAGACGAAGCGAGTAAATGGCAAAATATCTCCACACGATGATCCGCGTCACCGATCCCGAGGCGACGATCGCTTTTTTTAACCTGATCGGGCTCGAAGAGGTTCGTCGCGCAGACAGCGAAAAGGGACGCTTCACGCTGATCTTCCTCGCCTGTCCGGGGCAGGAGGACGTCGCCGAGGTCGAGCTGACCTACAATTGGCCGGGTGAAGACGGTCGCCAGGAAAGCTATGGGGGCGGACGCAATTTCGGCCATCTCGCCTACCGCGTCGACAATATCTACGACACCTGCGCGCGGCTTGCCGCAGCCGGCGTGACGATCAATCGCCCGCCGCGCGACGGCCACATGGCGTTCGTCCGCTCGCCCGACGGGATTTCGGTCGAACTTCTCCAGGACGGCTCGCTCGATCCGGCAGAACCCTGGGCGTCGATGCAAAACACCGGGGAGTGGTAACTATCATGGCGCTCGACATCGTCCGCATCGCGGCGCTCAACGACAATTATATCTGGCTGGTTCATGATCCCGCATCGGGCGATACGACGGTGATCGATCCCGCCGTTGCCGATCCGGTCCTGGCCGAGGCGGCGACGCGCGGCTGGACGATCGGGCAGATCTGGAACACCCACTGGCATCCCGACCACACCGGCGGCAACGCCGCGATCAAGGCCGCAGTAGAAAAAACGGGGGGCGCCTGCACGGTCACCGCACCCGCTGCCGAGGCGGGGCGCATCCCGACCGCCGACCGGCTCGTCGCCGAAGGCGATACGGTCACGCTCGGCGATCATGTCGCGACCGTCTGGGAGGTGCCGGCGCACACCGCCGGGCATATCGCCTATCACCTCGCCGACGAGCCCGTGATCTTCATCGGTGACACGCTGTTCGCGATGGGCTGCGGCCGCTTGTTCGAAGGCACCGCGGAACAGATGTTCACCGCGATGCAGCGGCTTGCCGCGTTGCCTCCCGAAACGCGCGCCTATTGCGCCCATGAATACACGCTCGCCAACGGGCGCTTTGCCCGCCATGCCGAACCCGACAACGCGGCGATTGCGGCGCGGATGGTCGCAGTCGAGGCCGCGCGAGAGGCGGGCGAGGCGACGGTGCCGACGACGATCGGCGAAGAGCGCGCGACCAACCCTTTCATGCGCGCAAGCGACGCCGGACACCTTGCAGAGCTGCGCGCGGCCAAGGATTCCTTCTGATATTGGCACTTTTGTGATATGATCGCACGACCGGAACCGCCCAACGCGAAAGAGGCTATCATGGCTATCGAGTCCATCGCTCTGCGCACATCGCTCGCTGCGCTCCTGGCGCTCGGCGTTGGCGCCTGCGGCATGGCTGGGGTCGACCGCGAAGCCTCGCCGCTCAAGCCAAGCCAGCTTGAAATGCTCGACAAGCATCTGGCGGGCAAGGTGGCGGGCGAACCGGTCAACTGCATCCCGTCGCGCACCGCCGACAACAGCATCCGGGTGAGCGACGACATCATCCTTTATCGCGTGTCGAAACGGCTCGTATATCGCAACGATTTGGCCAACAGCTGTCTTGGGCTGGGGCGCAACGATGATATCCTCATCGTGAAAACCTATGGTTCGCAGCTATGCGACGGCGATATCATCCATCTGGTCGACCGCTTAAGCGGTATTAACAAAGGAGCCTGCTCGCTCGGCCAGTTTGTCCCCTATCGTACGCCGACCGGCTGATCGCGCTGGCCGCCGCCATCGTCGTTATTTGACGTAAAGCCCCGCGAGCCGGTCGGCATATCGCTGCGTGATGACGTGGCGACGGATCTTCATCGACGGCGTCATCTCTTCGTTCTCGATCGTGAACGCTTCGTCGGCAAAGGTGAACTTGCGGACCTTCTCGGTTACAGACAGGTCGCAATTGACGCGGTCGATCGCCGCGCGGATCGCGCTGCGAAAGGCGTCATGTTCCTTCAATAGCGCACACTCGTGGGGCAATCCCTGCTCTTCGGCCCATTCGCGCGCCCAGTCGGGATCGGGCACGACCAGCCCGACAATATTGGGGCGTTTGTCGCCATGGACCATCGCTTGTAGGATTTCGGGCTGCAGCGTCAGCATCCCTTCAACTTTTTGCGGGCTGACATTGTCGCCCTTGTCGTTGACGATAAGGTCTTTCTTGCGGTCCGTGATGACGATCCGCCCGCCGTCATCGATATGGCCGATGTCACCGGTGTGGAGCCAGCCGTCGCGCCGCACGCGGCGCGTTTCGGCCTCGTTGCGCCAATAGCCCAGCATCAC
>CAZHWG010000348.1:0-2272 GCA_964535925.1 uncultured Sphingorhabdus sp. | reverse complement strand
GTAACGGAACAATGGCCCCGCGGTCGCCAGCTTCATCGGCGCATGCTGCTGCCAGCCGTTGGTCAGATAAGCGCGCGCGATGCCGGCGGTGAATTCGGGCCGCAGCGTCACCGAATCGCCGCCGCGGTCGTCGAACGTGTACATTTCCTTCGCGACGACGTCGGTGGTTTCGCCGAGCGAGCGCGCGAATACCGCGGTCGGTTCGATCACCGGGACCTCGACACCCTTGAAGCCGTACAATCGCCGGACACGGTTGAATGTGTCGATGACGTGGGCGAAGCGTTCCTGGCTTTCGCCGAACATGTCCTGGGTGCCGCGCACGGCATGGGGGGTCGCAAGCTTGGCCATGGCCCGCGCCCTAGCGCATCGCCGCCGAAACCCGCAATCGCTTTCGCCGCGCGATTGCAGCCTTGACCGTCCTCGTCGGTCAATGCAGGTTCATCGCAGTCACCCCAAATAATGCAATCCCTCATATCCCATCCGGAGATCTGCCCCATGCGTTTCGCATCCGTATCGCTTGCCGTCATCGCTTTCGCCCTCGCCGGTCCCGCCGCCGGGCAGGATCGCGCCACGATGAGCGCGCCGCAGGCGCTGCCGATCGCCGATCCGATTCCCGCCGCGCGCGATATTGCCTATCCCGGCACGATGACGCTCGACGTCGATGCGACCGACATCGCGCGCGGCGTCTATGACGTGAAGCAGACCGTCCCAGTCGCCGGTGCCGGACGGCTGACCTTGCTTTATCCCGAGTGGCTGCCCGGCAAGCACGCGCCGCGCGGCGCGATCGCAGAGCTCGTCGACCTGAGGATTACCGCCGACGGCAAGCCGGTAAAGTGGGTCCGCGACAGCTACGACGTCTATGCCTTCCATGTCGACGTGCCCGCCGGCGCGGAGCAGCTCGACCTCGCCTTCAAGTTCCTCACCCCGCTCGCACGCAACCAGGGCCGCGTCGTCATCACACCCGAGATGATGAACCTGCAGTTCGAACAGGTCTCGCTCTATCCTGCCGGCTATTACACCCGGCAGATCAAGGTTCGCCCGACGATTACCCTGCCCGCCGGCTGGAGCGCCGCGACCGCGCTCGACGGCGCCGTCGCCACGGCGGACGCGAGCGGCAAGCGCATCGCCTACGGCGTCACCGATTACGAAACGCTCATCGATTCGCCGATCTTCGCCGGCAAGCATTACCGCAAATGGGACCTGGGCCAGGGCGTCACGCTCAACGTCGTCGCCGACGAGGCCAAGAACCTCGAGGTCCCGGCCGAAGCCATCGCCCAGCACCGACGTCTCGTCGCAGAGGCGGTCGCGGCGTTCGGCGCGCGCCATTTCGACCATTACGAATTTCTCCTCGCGCTGACCGACAAATTGGGCGGCATCGGGCTCGAGCATCATCGCAGTTCGGAAAACACGCGCGAGCCCGATTTCTTCACCGACTACGACAACAACGAAAACGATCGCGGCCTGTTGCCGCACGAGCTGGTGCACAGCTGGAACGGCAAGTTCCGCCGCCCCGCCGGCCTGTGGACGCCCGATTACCGCACCCCGATGAAGGACAATCTGCTGTGGGTCTATGAAGGCCAGACGAGCTTCTGGGACCTCGTCCTCGCCGCCCGCGCCGGGGTCCAGTCGAAAGAGATGGTGCTCGCCGACTGGGCGCGGCTCGCCGCCTATTATTCGGTCCAGCCGGGACGCGAGTGGCGCTCGGTCGAGGACACGACGCTCGACCCGATCATCGCCGCGCGCAAGGCCAAGCCCAATTCGAGCCTGTCGCGCGGCGAGGATTATTACAACGAGGGCTCGCTGACCTGGCTCGCCGCCGACATGAAGATCCGCGAGCTGACCGGCGGCAAAAAGTCGCTCGACAATTTCGCCAAGGCCTTTTTCGGCATCCGCGACGGCGACTGGGGCCAGATCACCTATGACTTCGACGATGTCGTGGCGACGCTGAACGGCGTTGCGCCCTATGACTGGGCGGGCTTCCTCGACGCCAAATTGCGCCAGCCGAACCAGCCGGCGCCGCTCGAAGGCATCACCGCGGGCGGCTATCGCCTCGTCTGGAAGGACGAGCCCAACGTCGTCGACAAGGCGCGCGCCAAGGATTCGAAAGGGGTCGATTTCACCTATTCGCTGGGCATCACCGTCGACAAGGACGGCGAACTGTCGAGCGTCCTGTGGGACTCGCCCGCGCATCGTGCCGGACTCGTCAGCGGGGTGGAGATCGTCGCGGTCGGCGACACCGCCTATTCGGGCGAACGGCTTACCGCCGCGATCA
>CAZHWG010000347.1:0-2276 GCA_964535925.1 uncultured Sphingorhabdus sp. | reverse complement strand
CCCGCCGCGACGACCAGCGGCAGCGCATCCGCATCGCTCCAGTCGAGCGCGCCGAGCGTCACCAGCGCGCCGTCCCAGCGCCCCGCATCGAGATCGGCGGCGGTAATCGCCGCGTCGCTGATCGCCCCGCCGACATCCATCGTCGCCGCCTCAAGCTGGGCGCTCAGCCGCACCGCCGACGGCATCATCCCAGGCGCCGCGCGATAGATGACGCCGCCCCGCACCAGGTCGCGATCGTGCGTCGTGAATCCCAGCACCGCCCCGTCGCGCCGCGCCAGTTTCCACGTCCACGCCAGCGTCACCACCTCGCCCGCGAGCCACTCGGCGCTCATGCTTGCCCCCCGAAGCAGAGCCCACCGAGCCATTTCGATGCAAAAGGCGGCATGATCGTCACCCCTCGCGCACCTCGACCAGCGGCACGCTCGCCAACTCGCCCGCGAGGAAGGTCGCACGGCTCACCCCGAGCCGCTGCTCGGCGAAGCGCACCGGCACGTCGAAATCGAAACTCGCCGACAGCGCCGCACCGATCGCGGGGGCCGCGTCGAACGCAACCCAGCCGCCGTCCTCGAGCGTCCAGCCGCCGGCCGGCTCGACGCCGTCGACGAACACGCGCACGCTGCCCGCGACCGGTCGCGTGATCCGCCGCGCCTGCGCCTCGCTTCCCTCACCGTAGCTTTTGACCAGCGCGAAGCGCGTCGCGACGCCGTCACCGGTGCCGATCGCCTCATCGTCGCCGGCGTAATCGAACGGGTCGCGAAAGCGGAAGCCCCGCACCGGCCCGCGCCGCGCCCGGAAAAATCCAATTAGCGCGACGACGTCGGCCTCCGAGCGCAGTCCCGCCCCGACATCGTAGCGCATCCGCGCGTCGACCCAGTGGAGCACGCGCTGCTCGTGCCCCGATCCGGTCTCGATGACGTCGGCCGAAAACTCGGTCACCACCTCGGCCGCGCGGCCGATCGCGATCGGGAAATCGACATCGTCGAAAGCTTGCATGTCTCCGCCCTCCTCTTCGCCCACGGCGAAATGCGTGAAGCCGTCGCGCGCGACCTGCGGCAGCGCCCAGACGAACGTCGCCGCGACCCCGCGTCCGCGCGCAACGTCGGCCGCCGCATCGATCTTCGCCCATTGGTCGCTGTCTTCGCCGCTCAGCACGAAACCCGAAAAATAATGCTGGCGATCGGCCGGATAGCCCAGCCGCGCCTCGATTGCCGCGACCGCCAGCGCGCTCTCGCCGACGCGGCCTTGCGTCACCCAGTCGTAATCCTCGATCTGGAGGACGTCGAATGCAGGATCCGCCCAGTCGAGCGGAACGTTGGCGCGCTTTGCCTCGGGCGCCGCGCGGTCGAGCACGGTCGGCAGATAGACGAGCACGTGCATCTCGAGCGTCGGATGGTCGCCGCGCACCGCCTCGCACAGCGCCTGCGTCGATGCCGCGAGCAAGGTGCCCGCCGCTTCGAGCATCGCGATCTGGTCGGCATCCTTGGCGCCGTCGATGCTGTCGATCGCGACCGACAGCGCACCCAGCGCCGCGCTCGCGGCAGCATCGTAGAGGCATATCCGCCGGTCAGGCGTGATCCACCACCACGGCTCGCCGACCTGGAATTTCGGCGCCAGCCCCGCACCCGTGCCGATCGCGACGCATGCGCGCGCGACGCTTTGCAGATAGCCCATCGCGCCGGCATGTGCCGGGCTGAGCAGCGTCGACGGCGGCACCCATCCGGTCAGCGCCGGCGTGCCGTCGGGCGCGCGTTGCTTCCAGTCGTTCCAGCAATGCGCATCGAACAGTTCGTAGCTCAGCGACCAGACGATCCCGAGGCCATGTCGCGCAGCCGCCGCCGCGAAGCCTTCATGCCAGGCGCGGCACGGCGCGTTGAGCGCCCCTCCGGCGAGACTGACATAGAGGCCGCCGCCGAGCGGCTCGAGCCGGAAATAATGGCTCATGCCGACATAATGGACGATGTCGCCGCGATAGCCGAGCGCGGCGATGGCAGCGACGACGCGCTCGGGCGTCTGGTTGTAGAGGTCGTCATAACCCGTCGCCATGCTCAGCCCGTGCGGCGCGATTATCGCGTCGCCGCGGCGCAGCACCGATCCCGATCCGTCGCACGCGATCTCGCTCAGCTCGGCCCAGCCGGCCTCGCCTCCCGCCAGCGCGCCCTCGCTGCCGTCATAATCGGGCGCGACAAGCGAGACGAACATCCGGTCGATGTCGCCCGCCCAGACCGGGTCGGCCTCGCCCGGCAGCAGGAAGCCGCCGTCGAGCGCGGCGAAGTCGA
>CAZHWG010000346.1:0-2279 GCA_964535925.1 uncultured Sphingorhabdus sp. | reverse complement strand
CATACAACCGCTTGAACGGTCGAATCGGTGACGAAGTTGACCGTCGCGCGCAGCAGCGAAAGTTCGGCCTTGGCCGAGCGCTTGCCTTCCTCGACGAGCGCCTCGATCGTTTGCGTGACCGAAGGACGCGGATCCTCGCCCTCGTCGTCGATCGGCGGCGCATAGCCGTGATGGACGCGATCGCCGGTGGCGGAGATGTCGGCGCGCTCGGTCAAATCGGGATCAAGCGTCAGAAGAACCGCCCCTCAACATACGCGCCATGATGAAGCCGACGACGGCTGCGCCGCCGATCGCGATGGCCGGGCTCTTGCGGACGAATTCGCGCGTGTTGTCGATCAATTCATCGACGTCCTGCTTTTCAACCGTCGCGGCGAGGCTGGCGATCGAGGCGGCAGCCGTGCGGGCGTATTCGCCGTACTGGTCGCCGAGACGATCATCGACGCTCGACGCGCTTTCATCGATATATTTGGCAAGGCTGGCGATCGCGCCGGCGGCCTTGTCCTTGCCCTCGCGGGCCATCACCTTGGCGCGGACACCTGCATCCTCGGTCATCCGTGCGGCATCGGCCTTCAGCTGCGCCGCCTTCTCGCTGGCAAGCTTGCTGACGCTGTCGCGCGTCGCGGCAAAATTCTGTTTCACTTCGGCCTGCGTCGCCGAAGCCGTGGCAGGCTTGCGCGATGGGCCAGACTTGATCGGGGCTGCGGGGCGCGGCGCCTTGGCGGCAGCTGTGCGCTTGGTCGAGGGGCGCGGCGGGGTCTTGGCCGTAACAGGCTTCTTCGCCTTGGCGGCAGGTTTGGACGGGGATTTCTTGTCAGCCATGGTGCGGCTCCTTTCGAACGGAATATCGAGATAGCAAATCGTTTCATCTCGACAACCACCGGATGGGACATTTGTTCCGGTGACCTATGCTAGCAATACACCTTTGTGAATTTCGGCGCAAGCGATGGTCTGCACCGGTGTCGTCGACATTGCGCACCGCGTGGGACCCGATTAGAGGCAGCCCATCGATCGAGCCACTCGCGCGGCCCGCGCCGCGCCCATCAGACCCGGAGCACACCGCCGTGACCGCCATCATTGATATCCACGCCCGCGAAATTCTCGACAGCCGGGGCAACCCCACGGTCGAGGTCGACATCTTGCTCGAAGACGGCAGCCTGGGGCGTGCGGCGGTACCGTCGGGCGCGTCGACCGGCGCGCACGAGGCGGTCGAACTACGCGACGGGGATACGGCGCGCTATCTCGGCAAGGGGGTCACCAAGGCGGTGGCAGCGGTCAAGGGCGAGATCGCCGAGCTGATCGTCGGCCTCGATGCCGAGGACCAGCGCGACATCGACATGGAGATGGTCGCGCTCGACGGCAGCGCCAACAAGGGCAGGCTCGGCGCCAACGCGATCCTCGGCGTCAGCCTGGCGGTCGCGAAGGCTGCGGCCGACGCACGCGGGCTTCCGCTCTATCGCTATGTCGGCGGGGTCCAGGCCCACGTCCTGCCGGTGCCGATGATGAACATCATCAACGGCGGCGAACATGCCGACAATCCGATCGACATCCAGGAATTCATGATCATGCCGGTCGGTGCCGACAGCCTGGCTGAAGGCGTGCGCTGGGGTGCCGAGATCTTTCACACGCTCAAAAAGGGGCTGCACCAGAAGGGTCTGGCGACCGCTGTTGGCGACGAGGGCGGCTTCGCCCCGAACCTTGCCTCGACCCGCGCGGCGCTCGACTTCATCATGGAATCGATTGCGCAGGCCGGCTTCACCGCGGGTGACGACGTCGTCCTGGCGCTCGATTGCGCAGCGACCGAATATTTCCGCGACGGCACATACGTCATGGCGGGCGAGGGGACATCGCTGTCGCCGGTCGAGATGGCGGATTACCTCGCGCAGCTCGTCAGCGACTATCCGATCCGGTCGATCGAGGACGGCATGAGCGAGGACGATTTCGCCGGCTGGGAAGCGCTAACCCGTTCAATCGGCGATCGCTGCCAGCTTGTCGGCGACGACCTCTTCGTCACCAACCCCGCGCGGCTCGCCGACGGCATCGAGCGCGGCCTGGCCAACTCGCTGCTCGTCAAGGTCAACCAGATCGGCACGCTGACCGAAACGCTGGAGGCTGTCGCGATGGCGCAGCGCGCGGGCTACACCGCCGTCATGTCGCACCGTTCGGGCGAGACCGAAGACACGACGATTGCCGACCTCGCGGTGGCGACCAATTGCGGACAGATCAAGACCGGCAGTCTCGCCAGGTCGGACCGGCTCGCAAAGTACAACCAGTTGATCCGT
>CAZHWG010000345.1:0-2280 GCA_964535925.1 uncultured Sphingorhabdus sp. | reverse complement strand
GGACCAAGAAGAACGTCCACCCCGGCAAGATCGTCTCGACCAGCCAGGAGGTCGAGGTTCTCGTCCTCGAGGTCGATTCGGACAAGCGCCGCATCTCGCTCGGCCTCAAGCAGGCGCAGTCGAACCCATGGGCCGATTTCGCCGAGAAATACCCGATCGGTTCGACCGTCGAGGGCGAAGTCAAGAACGCCACCGAGTTCGGCCTGTTCATCGGTCTCGACGGCGACGTCGACGGCATGGTCCACATGTCCGACATCGCCTGGGGCATCTCGGGCGAGGACGCGCTGGCGCTTCATCGCAAGGGCGAGATGGTCAAGGCCGTCGTGCTCGACATCGATGACGAGAAGGAGCGTATCTCGCTCGGCATGAAGCAGCTCGAAAAGGGTGCTCCGGCAGTCGGCGGCGTCGGCACGGGTCCCAAGAAGAGCGAAGTCGTCACCGTCACCATCCTCGAAGTGCGCGATGGCGGCCTCGAGGTTCAGGCCGGCGAAGACGGCGCGACGGGCTTCATCAAGCGTGCCGATCTCGGCCGCGATCGCGACGAGCAGCGTCCCGACCGGTTCCAGGTCGGACAGAAGCTCGATGCGATGGTCATCGGGTTCGACCGGTCCAAGAAGCCGAATTTCTCGATCAAGGCGATGCAGATCGACGAAGAGAAGAAGGCCGTGGCGCAGTACGGTTCGACCGACTCGGGTGCCTCGCTCGGCGACATCCTCGGCGAAGCGCTCAAGTCGAAGAAGACCGACTGACCGTTACGGAAAGCTAACGAAAACGCCCGGAGCGAAAGCTTCGGGCGTTTTCATTTGAACTTGGACGATAATTAACCATCGTCTTAATTTGCATCAATCGGTCCATTATGGCATGGTTGCGTCATATCAGGGCTTGGGAAGCAACGTTATGATCCGGTCTGAACTTGTTCAAAAACTGGCCGACGACAACACAGACCTGCGTCACGCCGAGGTTGAACAGATCGTCGATATCTTCTTCGAGGACATCATTGCCCAACTCGCCGCTGGCGGCCGTGTCGAACTGCGCGGTTTCGGCGCCTTCTCGACCCGCGATCGCAAGGCGCGCGTCGGTCGCAACCCGCGCACCGGTGAATCGGTCGACGTCCCCGCCAAGCGCGTGCCCTTCTTCAAGGCCGGCAAGGCGATGCGCGAGCGGCTCAACGTCAGCTAGCTCAACGTCAGCTCGGACGCAGAAGACTTTTCCCCGTCGTCACCCTGAACTCGTTCCAGGGTCCATACACACTCCTGTCAATCGACGACCAAGCCTTCCAGACTATGGATGCTGAAACCAGTTCAGCATGACGAGACTGAGTGAAGGGCAATCCTATTTCTCCGAGTCCGACGAAATTACTATGTCCCGGACGGCCCGCAGTGCCCGCAACCCTTCCGGATTACAGTAAGCTCCCGAATCCGCTTCGGGAGGAAACATGTTTGGCAAATAGAGGCAGACCCGCCGGATAGCGTCGAGATAATCGACTTTGAGGGGTGTGGAGGTAAAATCGTCCCAGTCCCACTCTCCGCTCGTACCTTGAAGAAAGGCGCTGATTGCGGATCTGGCTTCGACGAGATCGTCGTGTCGCATCGTGTTACCCTCAGCTCTTGAGCCGGTAGCCCGTCCGGAACATCCAGAAGACAATGCCGAGACACAGGGAAAGAAACAGCGCGAGCGCGCCGATGCTTGCCGCCATCGTCACGTCGCCCTTGCCGAAGAAGGTCCAGCGAAAGCCGCTGATCAGGTAGACGACGGGGTTGAACAGCGTCACCGTCTGCCACAGCGGCGGGAGCATCTTGATCGAATAGAAGGCGCCGCCGAGGAAGGTCAGCGGATAGACCACGAGCAGCGGGATGACCTGCAGTTGTTCGAAACTCTGCGCCCAGATGCCGATCAGGAAGCCGAACAGGCAGAAGGTCACCGCCATCAGGATGAGGAAGGCGAACATCGCGACCGGATGCGCGACGGGCAGGTCGACGAACAGGTGCGCGGTCGCGAAGATGACGAGCCCGACGATGACCGACTTGGTCGCCGCCGCGCCGACATAGGCGATGACCGTCTCGAGCGGGCTGATCGGGGCGGAGAGGATCTCGTAGATCGTGCCGGCCCATTTGGGCATGTAGATGCCGAAGCTCGCATTGCCGATGCTCTCGGTGAACATCGACAGCAGGATCAGGCCGGGCACGATGAACGCGCCGTAGGCGACGCCGTCGATTTCGGTCATGCGGCTGCCGATCGCAGATCCGAAAACGATTTATTTGAATGATGCGGTGACCACCG
>CAZHWG010000344.1:0-2286 GCA_964535925.1 uncultured Sphingorhabdus sp. | reverse complement strand
TGCTGCTGATCGACGAGGCCTGGGCCATGCTCAAGGGCGGCTCGATGGGCGAGTTTGTCGAGACCTATGCCCGCACGGCGCGCAAGTATGGCGGTGCGCTCGCTACCGCCACCCAGTCCTTGAACGACTACTACAAGTCGGACGGAGCGCGCGCTGCTCTGGAAAACAGCGACTGGATGCTGGTGCTCCAGCAGAAGGCCGAGACCATCGCCGACTTCCGCAAGGAAGCGCGGCTCGACATGGACGACCGCACCGAGACGCTGATCCGCAGTCTCAAGCGCTCGGGCACAGAATACAGCGAGGTATACATCAAGGGACCGGAGATCGAGGCGGTCGGCCGGCTCGTGCTCGACCCGTTCTCGGCGACGATCTTCTCGTCCGATCCCGACACGTATGCCGCGATCCACAAGCATGTCGCGGACGGCATGCCGCTCGACAAGGCGATCGGCCATGTCGCGGGCATCGCCAGCTCGGTCCAGGGAGCCGCATGATGGCGCTCGACTACGAAACGCCGGTCGATCGCATGGCGAGCAGGCAAGACCCCTCAAGGCAGATCGACACTAGGGCGCTGGCGCAGGGCACCTGTCTCGTGCTGATCGAGGCGGCGGGATTCGCGATGAACATCGTGCTCGTCGTGCTCGGCCTGCCGCTGTTCGTGTTCCTGTTCCTCGCGGGGTGGGACCTGGCACTGCTGTTCGCGCAGCTCGGCAACCTTGCCGATCACTACCGGCACGCCGAGCCCGTCGCCCGGCACCTGTTCAGCCAGGACCTCCAGATCGCGTTCTTGTTCGCCGCGGGCGGCTACGCACTGCTGCGCCTGCCCGCCTTCCTCCGGCGGCTCGAGCGCCGCCTCGCAGAAGGAGACCGCCGTCATGACTAGACTGCGACTTCCACAACCCCGACTGGCGCTCGGCTTCCTTGCCACGCTCGGTATCGCAGGCGCGCTGCTCTGGGCCGCCTGGATCACGCGCGCGGTGGCCACGGACCAGGCGCCGCGCATTGTCACCGTTCGGCTCGCCGAGACGATCGGCAAGTTCGTCGACGAGGCCGCGCGCGCCGATGCCGAGCCCCAGGCGGTGCAGGCCGCGAGCCTCGCCTATCTGAAGGCGGCCGAAGCGGCAGTTGCCGAGATGGGCGGCGATGGACGGGTCGTGCTGGTTGCCGAGGCGGTGCTCGCCGGCGCGGCCGAGGACGCCACGCCCGAGCTCGAGCGGCGGATTTCCGAGAAGCTCCGGCAGGAGCCGCGCCGATGATGCGTCCTACCATTCACTGGCGCCGCCCGCTGATCCTCTGCGCGCTGTGCGCCTTGCCGCTGGCCTGGGCGCCGCTCGACGCCTTCAGCAAGGATCATGCCCTGCTGCTCAACGCGAGCCCGAGCCTGCCCAACTGGGCATTCTGGCTGGACAAGCGCGCACCGATCAAGCGCGGCAGCCTGATCTTCTTCGAGCCGCCGCCGAGCGCGCTGGTCGAAAGTCATTTCGGGCCGGAGCCGCAGATGTTCGGTAAGCGCGTGCTCGGCCTGCCCGGCGATGTCGTGAGCCATGACGGCTTGGCTGTCCTTATCAACGGCGAGAAGGTCGCGACGCGCCTCGACAAGACCCGGCTCGGCGTACCGTTGACGCGCGGTCCCGCAGGGACGATTCCCGCAAACTGCTATTATACCGGCACCGATCACCCGCGCGGGCTCGACAGCCGCTACGGCGCGATCGGCTTCATCTGTGCGGGGCAGATCCTCGGCAGCGGGAGGGCAATCCTGTGATCCGGCTCCCGCTTGCACTGACGATCGCCCTTGCCATGCCGGGTGCCGCGCAGGCGCGCGACTATGGCCAGCAGGGCGCGGTCTTTCCGGTGATTGAGCGCGATCTGCTCGAGCAGATCCAGTCGCGCCTGATCGCCATGGAAAAATCGGGTGAGACCGCCCGGCTCAATGACCGGTTGAAGCGCCGCACCGTGGCGCGCGTCAACCGCCCGGAGCCGGTCGCCGGAATCGCGCGCGCCATCGATGGCCGCAGCTGGTCGTTCGATCCGAACATTACGCTCGCCGCCGATATCAGGGGCGCGAAGGGCGAGATGATCCATGCCGCGGGCACTCGGGTCAACCCGCTCGACAGCGTGAGCTTGCGCGCTGACCTCCTGTTCCTCGACGGCGACGACGCGGCGCAGGTCGCCTGGGCGCTCAAGCAGGGCCGCCAGGCCAAGCTGATCCTCGTCAGTGGCGCGCCGCTTGAGTTGATGAAGGCCCGCCAGCGCCGCTTCTATTTCGACCAGGGCGGCAGGCTCACCGAG
>CAZHWG010000343.1:0-2286 GCA_964535925.1 uncultured Sphingorhabdus sp. | reverse complement strand
GCGGAGGGTCAAGGACCATATCAACGTCACCGCGATCGCGCCGGGCGCCTTTGCCAGCGACATGAACAAGGCGGCGCGTGACCATGGCGATGCGGTCGCGCAGGCGATTCCCGCCAGGCGCATCGGCGAGGCCGAGGACATGGCGGGCGCGGCGATCTACCTCGCATCGCGCGCGGGCGACTATGTCATCGGCGAAACGCTGACCGTCGACGGCGGTCTCGTCGGCGCCGATGTCCGCACGAGTATCGGCGCCTAGGTGGCCGAAGTCTTGACGCACCGATCGGGTGTGTTATATACATAGCTCACCTATCAAGGAGCCTGCCATGCGTGCCCATATCCTCGCCTCCGCGCTAGCCTTTGCCATGCTCGCCTCGGGCTGCAGCCTGACCAGCGACGATACCGACGAGGTCGCGGCGAACGATACGAAGGCCGAAGAAGCGACCGATATTTCGATCAACCTCGGCGACGAGGACGGCAAGATCGCGATCAGGTCCGACGGCAGCGACAAGAACCGCGTCAACCTGAAGCTCCCGGGCATCGACATCAACGTCAAGGTTCCCAATATCGACATCAAGGCCGACGACGTCGATATCGGCGGCGTCGACATGTATCCCGGCACCAAGCTCAAGAGCTTCAACATCGATGCGGGCAAGAGCTCGGGCAACGAAAAGGCGCTCGTCCGCGTCGGCATGACCTTCCCTGCCACCGCCGCCAGCGTCGCCGACTATTACGAAGGCGCGATGAAGCAGAAGGACGTGACCTACACGCGCAACGGCGGCAATTTCACGGGGACCACCGACGACGGCGATCGCTTCACGCTGGCCATCGCCGATGCCGGCAAGACGAGCACCGGCGAGCTGACGATCCACGAAGCGAAATAGAACTTCTTCGAGCGCGACACGGAATCCCTCTCCCCTGATGGGAGAGGATTTGCTCGCCCTAGGCCTCGAGTTCGATGTCCCAGTAGAGCCAGTCCTGCCAGCTTTCGTGCAGGTAATTGGGCGGGAAGGCGCGGCCCTGGTCCTGCAGCTGCCAGTTGGTCGGGCGCGTCGGTTCGACGTGGAGCGGCATGCGCGCCTCGCGCGGGGTGCGGCCGCCCTTCCTGAAATTGCACGGGCTGCACGCGGTCGCGACATTCTCCCACGTCGTCCGGCCGCCCTGGCGGCGCGGGATGACGTGATCGAAGGTCAGGTCGCGCGTGCTGCCGCAATACTGGCAACAGAACTTGTCGCGCAGGAACAGGTTGAAGCGCGTGAAGGCAGGATATTCCGACGGTTTGACATATTGCTTGAGCGCGATGACCGAGGGGATCTTCATCGCCCAACTGGGGCTGTGGACCTCGCGCTCGTAGCTTTCGACGACCTGGACGCGGTCGAGGAAGACCGACTTGATCGCGGTCTGCCACGGCCACAGGCTGAGCGGATAATAGCTCAGCGGCGTGTAGTCGGCATTGAGCACCAGCGACGGGCACTGGTCGGGATGCCGGTTGAGGTCGGGATGGAACACCGGACGTCGCCCCCTTCAGGCTCGCCCGCGAAGGTACGGGCTTCCGCTTGACGCCGCATGTCGCGCCGAAGCATGACAGGGCCATTACAAGCCGCGCCGGCCATGGCGTCAAGCAGGAAATGTCTCAATATGTTGCGGGTACGCCTCATCGGGCACTCAAAATATGCCCAGATCTGACGGCATGACGCCGCATGTACCCATCGTCTCGCGCTTCGCCCCGAGCCCCAGCGGCGCGCTCCATCTCGGTCACGCCTACTCCGCCATCCTCGCGCACGACGCGGCGCGCGCGCAGCCCCGGGGCCGTTTCATCGTGCGGATCGACGACATCGATCCGGGCCGTTCGCGCCCCGAACACGTCGCCGCAATCCTCGCCGACCTTGCCTGGCTCGGGCTCGACTGGGACGGCGATCCGGTGTTCCAGTCGCACCGGCTCGACGCCTATGCCGCCGCGCTCGACACGCTGCGCAGCGGCGGCTTTGCCTATCCCTGCTTTTGCACGCGTGCCGACATCGCCGCCGAGATCGCCGCGAGCGATGTCGCGCCGCACGGTCCCGTCGCTTCGCTCTATCCAGGCACCTGCCGCGCGATCCCGGCCGCCGAGGCAATGGCCCGCTGCGCCGTCGAGCCGCATTGCTGGCGTCTCGACGTCACATGCGCCGCAGATTCGGTCGGGCCGCTCGATTGGCACGAAGAGGGGGCCGGTAGGATTGCCGCCGATTCGCTCGCCGCCGGCGACATCGTTCTTGCGCGCAAGGATGCTCCCGCACGCTACCACCTCGC
>CAZHWG010000342.1:0-2300 GCA_964535925.1 uncultured Sphingorhabdus sp. | reverse complement strand
CGCTCGGGGACAAGGCCTTCGCGGCGCAGCCAGCCGGGATCGAAGCCGATCGCGCCGACGCGGACCTCCTCGCTGGCCAACGTGCCGGCCCCCGCCGATGCCCCGACCGCGAGCCGCGGCACGCCGAAAAACGCGCCACCGCTACCGCTGGCAGGACTATCGATCCCCCCGAGCACACTCTCGTCGACGCCGAAATAGCGTGCCAGCGTCGCACGATCGCGCTCGTCGAGGCGGCGCGGGCTGCCGCGCTTGATGAACTGCTGGACATAGGCGGGATTGCGCCGGAGCAGCCGCGACAGCGAGGCGTAATCGTCGCCGCGCTCGTGCGCCAGCCGGTCGAGCACGACGCGCGGATCGTCGGGCGAGAGGCGGTCGAAATCCATCTTTCGACTATACTATAGGATTTTTCCTAGACAAGTAGGAAATCGCTTAGCATCGTATTGGACCAGCCCGAATCGAACGACAAGCCGGAGGCCGCGATGGACATGCCGATTACCCGCAAAATAGAACAATTCCTGCGCGATACGGGAATGCCGCCGACCGTTTTCGGGCGCCGTGCGCTGCACGATCCGCGCTTCGTCTTCGACCTGCGCCTGGGCCGCGAACCGGGCGCTCGTGTCCGGAACAGGGCGGAACATTTCATGAACAGATGGCACGCGAGCGGCGCCACCCGCTACAGTGCCCCGCCGCGCGGACGACCGCAGCCATGACCGTCATGCGGCCTTTGGGCTTCCGTTCGGCGCGCCACGACGTCCGGCTCGCGACGCAGATCGCCGCGCGGCTCGGTGCGGGCTGGCAGTGTCTCGCCATGCGCCGCGAAGGCTGGGCGAGCGCGACCTTTACCGGCACGCGCCACCATCTCGTCTTCGCCGGCTCGCCCGAGGCCGACCGTTGCGGCGCGGATCGCCTGGCGCGCGACATCGCCCGAATCGACTTCGCCCTGCGCCACGCTTTCGTTGCCGACGCCGCGCTCGGCGATCGGCGCGAGGACGCCGCCGGCTGGTGCCGGTTGCGCGTTGAATTGCTGGTGATCAACGACGCCTGAGCGTCGCCCGTCGATGACTGCTGTCAGCCCGCCGTACGCTGCTGCATCCGTGCGAGCGTGCCGAGCGCGGCCTGCAACGCGGCGTCCATGTCATCGCCGTCGTCGCCGTTGTCGCCGACCTCGGCCGCCAGCTCTTCGTCCGGATGGGCGTTGATCGCCTGATCGACCGGAGCTTCAACCGGTGCTTTAGCCGACGCGGCTTCCTCTTTGGTGTCGGCGTGCTGGGCTGGGGCAACCATACCCTGCCGCGCCGCGATCCGCCGTTCGAGCTCGTCGATCAGTTCGCTGGTGCTCAGCCGGGCGAGGTCGGGCCGCGAAACCGGGCTCGCGTTCTTGTCGCGGTCGTCGGGATCGAACATGTCGGCGAATTTCGCGCGTACGTCGACCAGCGGGTCGATCTCTTCGTCGGGTGCGACCAGCGGCGGCGTATCGTCCTCGTCCCCTTTAGCGGCAAAGACCGGGCGCGCGTCGAGCGGTTCGATCGCGGCGACATCGAACACGCCGGGCCTGTTCGCCTCCTCGTCGTCCAGATCGCCCGCCTCGAACCCGCCGAGGTCGAACATCTCGTCGTCGGCATCGTCGTCGGCCATCGCTGCGGGATCGTCGGCGCTTTCGAAGCCGTAATCCTCGTCGTATTTGTTATCCTCGTCATAGTCGGTGCCAAAGCGGAACGGCGCGCGCGGCGGCGCGTCGGGATGGCTGTCGGCGCGGCGCAGGCGCGGACTTGCCACGTCGCCCTGGCCCAGCTCGGGCATGCGTCTGCGCCGACGGAGCAGTCGGCCGAAATCGATCAGCCGCGCAATGGCAAAGACGACGATCGCGACGAGCGCCGCCGCGACGAACGCGACGACCGCGTGCGCCATGTCGCCGAGCGGCAGCTTCGCGGCGGGTATCACCGTATCGACATACAGTTCGAATACCGCCCGCTCGACCCAGCTGCGCGGCATCGCCATCACCAGCGCGATCGTCGCCGCCGCCGCGATCGCCGCGGCAATCGGCGCCTTGCGCAGGCGGTGCACGGGCGCGGCCTGATATTCGGCCTCTTCAAGCCAGACCTGTTCGTCGTCCATCACAGTCTTCCCGTCATGCGCAAGTTCGATATCGTGCCCGCACGGCTTTCGCCCCTTGTTGTCATCTGTCGTCTATCAACTTTTGGTAAACAGGTTCGTAACGCAATACGTTTGCCGACCAGTCGCGCTCGCGCTCGACGAACGCGCGCCCCGCCGCGCGCATCGCCCCCCAGTCGCCGCGGCGC
>CAZHWG010000341.1:0-2303 GCA_964535925.1 uncultured Sphingorhabdus sp. | reverse complement strand
CCTTTGGTAACGAGCTGGGTGCCGATGATGATGTCGACCATCCCCGCCTCGACCTGCTCGACGAACTCGGCGGCCTTGGTCGGCGACCAGATCGTGTCGCTGGTGACGAGCGCGGTGCGCGCCTCGGGAAAGCGCAGCGCGACTTCGTCGGCGATCCGCTCGACGCCCGGGCCGCACGGCACCAGGCTGTCCTCGTCCTTGCATTCGGGACATTCGCGCGGCGGCGGCATGACATGGCCGCAATGGTGGCACGCAAGCCGGCGGACGAGCCGGTGTTCGACCATCCAGGCGGTGCAATTGGGACACTGGATGCGATGACCGCAGGTCCGGCACAGCGTCAGCGGGGCAAAGCCGCGCCGGTTGAGGAAGAGCAGGCTCTGCTCGCCCTTGTCGAGCCGGTCGGTCAGCGCGGCGACGAGTTTCGGCGCGAGCCAGGTGCCGCGCTCGGGCGGGTCCTCGCGCAGGTCGATCGCGGCGATGTCGGGCATCGCCGCGCCGCCGTAGCGTGCGGGCAGCGTCAGCGTTTCGTAGCGCCCCGCCTCGGCCTGCGCGATGCTCTCGATCGCCGGGGTCGCCGAGGCGAGAACGACGGGACAATTTTCGTACAATCCGCGCATCACCGCGACGTCGCGTGCGTGGTAATGAACGCCGTCTTCCTGCTTGAAGCTCGTTTCGTGCGCCTCGTCGACGATGATCAGCGCGAGGTCCGCATAGGGCAGGAACAGCGCCGATCGTGCACCGACGACGACCTTCGCCTCGCCGCTGGCGATGGCGCGCCACGTCCGCCGCCGTTCGGACGATCGCATGCCGCTGTGCCATACCGCGGGCGGACAACCGAAGCGCGCGGCGAAGCGCTTGAGGAACGGCTGGGTCAGCGCGATTTCGGGCATCAGGATCAGCGACTGGCGACCCCCGCGTAGCGCCTCGGCGACCGCCTCGAGATAGACCTCGGTTTTGCCCGATCCTGTCACGCCGTCGAGCAGGAAGGGCGCAAAGGTGCGCGCCGTGACCGATTGAACGAGAGCTTGCGACGCGGCGGTCTGCTCGTCCGACAGCACGGGTTCGGGCGCGTCGGGATCGGGCAACGGGAAGCGGGCGTCGGCCGGGCTTTCAAATCCTTCAAGCGCACCGGCCTTGATCAGGCCACGGATCACCGCGTCGCTGACCTCGGCCTTGTCGGCGAGCTCGCGCACCGTGCCCTGGTCGTCGCCGATCGCCGCCATCGCCTGTTCGCGCTGCGCCGTCATCCGGATGGGCAGCGTGCCGGTGGCACGATATTCGACGATCGGACGGCCTTCGCCCGCCAGGGCTGCGTGCGGCAGCACCATGCGCAACACCGCGGCAGGATGCGCGAGATAGTAGTCAGCGGTCCACAGGACGAGTTTACGCAACGCGGGCGACAGCGCGGGCACGTCGAACACGTCGAGCAACGGGCGCAGGCGGTTGTCCCCGACCGTCTCGACGCCAGGAAAGCTATCATCGTCCCACACCACGCCGACCATCCGGCGCGGTCCCAAGGGAGCTTCAACGACCGAACCGGGACCGGCCGTCATGCCGTGCGGTATGCGGTAATCGAGCGGCCCGAGCGCGGAGGTGAGCAGGATGACGCGGGCGCGGGTCATGGACGCATCAGGTCGAGGGGGCGGCGGTACCGGCCCCGCGGGCCTCGCCGAAACCGGTAGCCACATCTGCGCCGAGCGCGAGGAGCAGCCCGCGGGCATTGTCGGTTTTTCATGGTGTGCGCACGATCCTCAGCTTGGGTGGGTCGGGCAACCTTAGCAGTGCGCGCGCATGGCGCACCCCCAAATGATGCGTATCGCGCTCGACAGGGCGGGCGCGGCTCCCTAGCCTTGAACCATGCGGGAAAAGGAACTCAGGCTGGCGCTGGTTTGCTATGGCGGGATCAGCCTGGCGGTCTACATGCACGGCATCACCAAGGAAGTCTGGCATCTTTCGCGGGCCAGCCGGGCCTGGCACGATGGCACCGACCTTCCCGACGGCAGCGCCGCGATCTATCGCGAATTGCTCGCCCTGCTCGAGGAGTCTTCGGGCACGCGATTGCGTGTGTTCAGCGACATTATCGCCGGCGCCAGCGCGGGCGGAATCAACGGCGTGTTCCTGGCGCAGGCAGCGCTCACCGGCCAGTCGCTAGATCCGCTGACCGATCTTTGGCTCGAATGCGCCGATGTCGAACACCTCATGGATCCGGATGCGCGGCCGCTGTCGCGCGTTACCAAATTCTGGGCGGTGCCGATCGCCTGGATGGCGAGCAAGCGGCGTGGCGCGACGATCGACGAGACGGT
>CAZHWG010000340.1:0-2312 GCA_964535925.1 uncultured Sphingorhabdus sp. | reverse complement strand
CTTGAGCGCCACCGCCCACGCCGCGCGATCGGCGGGGTTGCATCGGACGATGATGCGGTCATGGCCGCGCGCGAGCTCGCCGAGGCGACTGGCCTGGTCGGCGCTGTCGAGCGTCGGCGACAGGCCGAGCGAGCCGGCATCGATCGCCCCGGCAGCGATCGGGCGCTCGCCCGTCGCGTCGATCACCAGCGTTGCATAGGGGCTGTCGCCGAGCCGGCGGCGCCCCGACCGGGCCACGAGATAGCGCGCGGCGGCGATTGTCGCGGTGCTGCCGATCGCGCCGAGGCCCATCACCATGCGCGAGAAATCGATGCTGACCTTGAGGAAAAAGGCGATCAGCAGGATCGATCCCGTGGCGACGACGAGCGCGAAAAAGGCGCGGCGATAGCCGGTAAGGAAATCGTTCGTCGCATCGGCCGAAAAAGCATCGCGGCTGAGCGCGACGACGAGGTAGATCGGCAGCAAGGCGGCCAGCACGGGGCCGACTTCACCCGGGTCGAGCACACCGAGCCAGACGCGGCAGGCGAATGAAAAGGCGAGGCTGATCGCGGCGATATCGGCGAGAACCAGCAGCACGGCGAGGCGATGGCGCGCGGTGCGCTTGCCCGTTACGGGCATCGGGGCATCGTCGGTCATGACCGATCCCGCGTCTGTTCGCTGCACTTTAGCCATATCGTCTATGCCGCGCCCCCGGTCGCCCGCCGCTCTTTAGCAGGCCATAGGCCCTCTTGTTTAGCGATTGTTTGAGTGTGCGACGAGCGGGCGCATCGCGCACGGCCAGCGGCGCTAGGCGCGCGGCCAGGCAACGAGCATCCGCGCGTCGGCGGACGCTTCGAGGTGCGCGCTATGGGCAACATGGAAACAATCGCCGCATCCGCCGCTCTCGCCATCGACAGCGATTGAGCCGGTGAGTGGGACGACGAGCAGGCGACGGTTCCCCGGCACGCCGGCAAGGTCGGCCCCCGACAGCACGACGGCGAAGGGCGCGGCGTCGACCAGCATCGCATCGCGGTCGAGCGGTACGTGTCTGAATGTCTCGTCGGGGAACGGCTCGGCGCGCGCCACCGCAACCCCGTCTTCCAGGTGCAATTCGCGCGGCCGGCCGTAATCGTAGAGGCGATAGGTGATATCGGCGGCCTGCTGGATCTCGACCATCGTCACGCCGGGTCCGATCGCGTGGATTGTGCCCGGCGGGACGTAGTAGAAATCCCCCGCGCTGACGGGGCGCCAATCGACCAGTTCCTCGATCGCGCCAGACAGCGCGGCGGCGCGCAGCTGGGCAGGAGAAACCGCGGCAACCGTGCCGATCCCGATCCTTGCCTCCGGATCGGCCGCGACGATGTACCAGCATTCGGTCTTGCCCGACGGCTGGCCGCGCGCGGCGGCCTGAACATCGTCGGGATGGACCTGGATCGACAGTTTCTCGCTGGTGAAAAGATATTTCGCGAGCAGGCCGAAATCGTCCGGCGCGCCTTCGTACCAGATTTCGCCGGTCCGCTGCCCATCGGGCACGCCGAACTGGGCCGCGATATCGGTGCGACCCCATATTTTTTCGACGAAGTGACGGTGCAGTTTCATGGGCTAGGCCGACGCTCTACGACGGCGCGCGGCGTTCGGTCCAGTTGCTCCGCACCGGCTGGTCGGGCCACAGGCCGCGCGTATCGTAGACGATCTTGTCGCGACGCTCGCCGAGCGGGACCGACTTGAAGACGTCGTGATCGACCAACAGGATGATCGCGCCGCACTGGTCGAGCGCATCGTCGAGCACGACGAGTTGCGCCTTTGTCCCCGCGAGCGGCTTGGGCAGCGCCTCGGCAAAGGGTTCGACGATGGCGATGCGCTCACCGAACTCGGCCGCGAGCGCGACCGCGACATCGAGCGCGGGACTTTCACGAAAGTCATCGATATTCGGTTTGAAAGCAAGGCCGAATAGCGCGACCTTCATGTCATTCGGCAAGGCCGAAACCATCGTCTTGGCGCGCGCCACGACGTGGTCGGTCTTGGCCAGGTTGACCTCGCGCGCGGTGCGGATCAGGCGGCTGTTGGCGGGGTCGCCGGCAACGATGAACCACGGATCGACCGCGATGCAATGGCCGCCGACGCCGGGGCCGGGCTGGAGGATGTTGACGCGCGGGTGGCGGTTGGCGAGCGCGATGACGTCCCATACGTCGATGTCCATGCCGTCGGCGATGATCGACAGCTCGTTGGCGAAGGCGATGTTGACGTCGCGAAAGCTGTTTTCGACGAGCTTGACGAGTTCCGCGGTGCGCGCCGTCGTGGTCACGCAGGCGCCGCGCACGAAGCCGCGATAG
>CAZHWG010000339.1:0-2314 GCA_964535925.1 uncultured Sphingorhabdus sp. | reverse complement strand
GCTGGTGACGTGCGCTGGCGGCGACCGCGCGGCCGAGCACGGTCCGTTCGATCCCGGGCGCTTTGCCGCGCTCGAGCAGGATCGCTGGACGTTGCTCGTTCAGGCGGTTGATCACCATGTCCCCGAGGTGGCCGCGCTGATCGAGCCGTTCCGCTTCATCCCCAACTGGCGGATCGACGACGTGATGGTCAGCGTCGCGGGCGACGGCGGCGGGGTCGGGCCGCATTTCGACCAGTATGACGTCTTTTTGGTCCAGGGGCTGGGCCGGCGGCGTTGGCGTGTCGGGCAACGCTGCGACGAGACGAGCGCGCTGCTGCCACACGACGATCTTCGGCTGCTTGCCGAGTTCGAGGTGAGCGACGAGTGGCTGCTCGAGCCCGGCGATATCCTCTACGTGCCGCCGGGGATCGCGCACGATGGGGTCGCCGTGGGCGACGATTGCATGACCTATTCGATCGGTTTTCGCGCGCCGTCGCGCGCCGAACTGATCGGGCACTGGGCCGACGACCTGCTCGCCGCGATGAGCGACGATGATCGCTATGGCGACGCCGGGCTCGGGCGGCAGGCCAACCCCGGCGAGATTGCGCCCGAGGCGATCAACCGGTTGCATGCGCTGGTCACCGAAAAGATGGGCGACCGTGACGCCTTCGCGCGCTGGTTCGGCGGCTATGCCAGCACGCCCAAATATCCCGATGTCGACTGGTCGCCCGACGAGGCAATGTCTGTCGCCGACGTCGGCGAACTGTTGCGAGAGGGTGCGGAGCTGATCCGCAATCCGGCGAGCCGGTTTGCGTTTGTGCGCCAGGAGGATGGCGCGCTGATGCTGTACGTCGACGGCGAAGAATATCGGTGCGCGGATGACGTTGCGCCGCTCGCCGAGGCGCTGTGTGCGGCAACGGCGATCGACGACGCGGCGGCGTTGGTGCGGTCCGAGGCGGCGTGCGCGCTGTTCGCGAAGCTGGTCAATCGCGGCAGCCTGGCGTTCGACGACTAGGCCCGCGTCAGGCGGCGACCTCGCGCCATTTGCCCGGTTCGATGCCGTCCACGGTCCATTCACCGACGCTCCAGCGAACGAGGCGCAGCGTCGGGTGGCCGACTGCGGCGGTCATGCGGCGGACCTGGCGGTTGCGGCCTTCGCGGATGGTGAGCTTGAGCCAGCTGTCGGGGATCGCCTGACGGACGCGGATCGGCGGATCGCGCGGCCACAGGTCGGGCGCGTCGACACGCTCGGCATCGGCGGGGAGGGTGAGGCCGTCGTTGAGGCGGATTCCCTTGCGGAGCTTCGACAGCGCGGCGGCATCGGGTTCGCCCTCGACCTGGACGAGATAGGTCTTGGGCATCTTGAACTTGGGACTGGCGATGTGGGTAATGAGCTTGCCGTCGTCGGCGAGGAGCAGCAGGCCCTCGCTGTCGCGATCGAGCCGACCGGCGGGATAGACGCCGGGCACCGCGATGAAATCGGACAGCGTCGGGCGCGGCGAGGTCGTGCCGCGATCGGTGAACTGCGACAGGACGCCATAGGGTTTGTTGAACAGGATCAGCCGCGCCATCGCATTTTCGTCCTTGCCTGTGTGCCTTGTGGCGACGCGGTAGGCGCGGGGGGCCGATAAGCCAATCCCCTGCCGCCACGAGCGCGCGGCGACAGGGGCGATCGATCAGGCGAGATCGAATCGGTCGGCGTTCATCACCTTGGTCCAGGCCTTGACGAAGTCCCTGACCAGCTTCTCCTCGCCGCCCTTCTGGGCATAGACCTCACCGACCGCGCGCAGCTCCGAATTTGAGCCGAAGATGAGGTCGGCGCGGGTCGCTTCCCACTTCTTGCCGCCATCCTTGCGGTCGGTTGCGACATATTCCTCGTCGCGGTCGTCGGTCGCCTTCCAGACGTTCGTCATGTCGTAGAGGTTGACGAAGAAGTCGTTGGTCAGCTGGCCCGGGCGTTTGGTGAAGTGGCCGTGGCCGCGCTCGCCGTGGTTGGCTCCGAGGACGCGCAGGCCGCCGACCAGCACGGTCATCTCGGGCACCGAGAGGCCGAGCAGCGACGCGCGGTCGAGCATCATTTCCTCGGTCTTCACCGCGAGCTTCTTCTTGCCGACATAGTTGCGGAAGGCATCGGCCTCGGGCTCCATCACGTCGAAGCTGTCGCAATCGGTCTGTTCGGCGGTGGCATCGCCGCGGCCACCGGTGAAGGGCACGTCGCACGAAGCGCCCGCGTCGCTGATTGCCTTTTCGAGCGCCACGACGCCGCCCAGCACGATCGCGTCGGCGAGGCTCATCGACCCGCGCAGGCCGTCGAGGGTGTCGATGACCTTGGCGA
>CAZHWG010000338.1:0-2314 GCA_964535925.1 uncultured Sphingorhabdus sp. | reverse complement strand
CCCTATATCATCTTCAGCGACACGGTGAACCGGATGATGCCCAAGCATCACCGCGATCTGGGGCTGAAAGTGTCCACCTCCAATCTTTGTTCCGAGATCACACTGCCCACGGGTCGCGATCATCTGGGCGAGGACAGGACTGCAGTGTGTTGCCTGTCCTCGCTCAATCTCGAAACCTGGGATGAATGGTCGGTCGACAAGGAATTTATCGAGGATGTCATGCGCTTCCTCGACAATGTGCTGCAGGATTATATCGACCGCGCGCCGGACGAAATGGCACGCGCCAAATATTCGGCGGAACGCGAGCGCAGCGTCGGTCTCGGCGTGATGGGCTTCCACAGCTTCCTCCAGGCGCGCGGGCTCGGCTTCGAAAGCGCCCCGGCGAAGAGCTGGAACCTCAAGATCTTCAAGCACATCCACGCCAAGGCGTCGGAGGCGAGCATGATGCTCGCCCACGAACGCGGGCCGTGCCCCGATGCCGCCGATGTCGGCGTGATGGAGCGCTTCAGCTGCAAGATGGCGATCGCGCCGACCGCGTCGATCAGCATCATCTGCGGCGGCGCCAGCGCGTGCATCGAGCCGATCCCGGCCAACATCTACACGCACAAGACGCTGTCGGGCTCGGTCTCGATCAAGAACCCGCACCTCGAAAAGCTGCTACGCGAAAAGTCGAAGGATTCGGCCAACGTCTGGAACTCGATCCTCGAACGCGGCGGCTCGGTCCAGCATCTCGACTTCCTCACGCCCGAGGAAAAGGACACCTTCAAGACCAGCTTCGAGATCGACCAGCGCTGGCTGCTCGAACTCGCCGCCGACCGCACGCCGTACATCGACCAGGCGCAGTCCTTGAACCTCTTCATCCCCGCCGATGTCGAGAAATGGGACCTGCTCATGCTCCACTTCCGCGCGTGGGAGCTGGGCATCAAGTCGCTCTATTACCTGCGCTCGAAGAGCGTCCAGCGCGCCGGCTTCGCCAACCATACCGACGCGGTCAGCACCGAGGAAAGCCGCGGCGGCGTCGAGGCGGACAACACCGCCAATCCCCCCGTCTTCGCGATCGGCGAGACCACGGATTACGACGAATGTCTCGCCTGCCAGTAAGCCGCCTTGCGCCTGCGCTCGCGTCCATCCTGCTGCTGGCAGGGTGCGCGAGCCAGCGCGCCGACGCGGTCGTCGCGAGCGGGCCGGGCTTCCTGCTCGGCCTGTGGCATGGCTTCATCTTTCCCGTCGCCTGGGTGATCTCGCTGTTCGACAGTTCGGTCGCGGTCTACGCCGTGCCCAATGACGGCGGCTGGTACGACTTCGGCTATTTCCTCGGCATCGTCGTGTTCGGCGTCGGCGCGCGCAAGACGCGCACCGTCTATCGCACGCGCGTCGTGCGCGCCGGCCCGGCGCAGCCCGAAACCGTGATCATCGATCAATGACCGCCGCGCGCGCCCCGGACTCGAGCGTGTCTAGCTCACTCGGACGTTTCGAACAGGTCGGCCGCGTTCGCCGCGGTCGCGCTCAATCGCACCGTGTCGCCCTCGACGCTCGCGACGAGGCCGGCGGGGATGTAGTGATGCCGGGCTCCCTGCCCGTCCTGCGTCGCCGGGCTGTCGGACTTGCTCATCTTGATCCGCTCGCCCTCGACATGGTCGACGGTGCCGAGATGGACGCCGTCGGCGCCGACGATCTTCATGTGTTCCTTGATGTTGCTGTGGTCATGATGGCTCATCATCAGTCTCCTTCTGGGGGGCTCAACGCGTCAACGCACGCACCCGCCATTTCGCTCCACTCAGGCGGTGCGGCATGATCACCCTGCTCCACGAAACGAAGGGCTACCAGTTTTTCTTGGGATTCACCCTGTTGATTGGTGGCATCGTTGTCGTTCCGCTGATGGGCCGGTTTCTCGTGGCAATGGCCGTGCAAGTGAACAGCTGGGTCTTTGGCTCGCTCTATGGCTGGCAAGAAAGTGTCATTGCCATATTCAGAATTCTCGTCGGCGGATTCTCTATTATCGCGTCCGCCTATGGCGCCATCCTTTTGGCATTGACTGCATCCGTCAGTGCCGGTCTCATTCAAAGCCCTTGGGAGTAAACCATGTCTCTTCTCGAAGCCCGCACCCAGTACAAGCCCTTCGAATATCCCTGGGCCTATGACTTCTGGAAGCGCCAGCAGCAGATCCACTGGATGCCAGAGGAAGTGCCGCTCGGCGAGGATTGCCGCGACTGGGCGCAGAAGCTTTCCGACCACGAGCGCAACCTGCTGACCCAGATCTTCCGCTTCTTCACCCAGGCCGATGTCGAGGTGCAGAACTGCTATCACGAAAATT
>CAZHWG010000337.1:0-2331 GCA_964535925.1 uncultured Sphingorhabdus sp. | reverse complement strand
CTCGACAGCGATCGCCCCGACAAGGCGAAGCTGCTCGCGCTCTACGACATCAACAACGGGCCGTGGAACCAGCTCGACGGCTACAAGCCCTTCTTCGGATCGATCACCGCGCCCGAGGGCGCCGGATTTTACCCGGTCGACCTGTCGAAGCACGAACTCGACGCGTATATCGCCAAATACCCCCAGCAGAAGGACGCGCTGATGAGCGGCTATACCGTCGTCAAGCGCGACGGGGCGAAGCTGGTGGCGGTGCCCTATAGCCAGGAATACCAGCCGTGGCTCGAACCCGCCGCGCGCTATCTCGAACAGGCCGCTGCGGTCACCAGCAATGCCAGCCTCAAGAAGTTTTTGAACCTGCGCGCGCAGGCATTCCGGACGAACGATTACTACGAGAGCGAGCTCGCCTGGATGGACATCAAGGACACGCCGATCGAGCCGGTGATCGGGCCGTACGAAGTCTATACCGACCGGCTCTATGGCCAAAAGACCGCGTTCGAGGCGTTCATCACGCTGCAGAGCCCAAGCGAATCGGCCAAGCTATCGCATTACAAGGCGCTGCTCCCCGACATGGAGGCGAACCTGCCCGTTGCGGCCAAATACAAGAACGCCAACCGCCCATTCAATTCGCCGATCCTCGTCGCCGACCAGGTGCGCGGCGGCGGCGACAACGTCTCGGGCGTCCAGACGATCGCCTTCAACCTGCCCAATGACGAGCGCGTGCGCAGCACCAAGGGCGCCAAGAAGGTGATCCTCGCCAATGTCCTCGGCGCGAAATACGACCGCATCCTCGATCCGATCGGCGATCGGGTTCTCGCCGGGCAGCAGGCGAAGAACGTGGTCAAGAAATACATGACCGCCGAGACGCTGTTCCACGAACTGTCGCACAGTCTGGGACCCGGCATCATCAAGGTCGGCGGACGCGAGACGACGGTCGGCGCCGAATTGAAGGAGCAATATTCGGCGAGCGAGGAGTGCAAGGCCGACGTCATGGGCGTGTGGACGATCCTCTATCTGATGAAGCGCGGCGAAATGCCGATCGCCGAGCGCGAGCAGCTGCTCAGCACCTATTTCGCGGGGATCTTCCGCGCGGTGCGCTTTGGTATCGACGAGGCGCACGGACGCGGCGCGGCGGTCCAGTACAGCTATCTCAAGGAAAAGGGTGCTTTCGCCTGGGATGCGTCGACGGGTCGCTATGTCGTCAATTACGACAAGATGGAGGCGGGCCTGTCGGCGTTGCTCAACGAGCTGGTAACGCGGCAGGGCGACGGCGATTATGCCGGGATGAAGGCATTCCTCGACAAACATGCGCATCTCGACGCGCAGGCCGAGGCAGTACTGGCAGGAATGGCTGACATCCCCACCGACATCAAACCGATCTATCCCGACAAGGTCTGACGCGCTGCGCCGCGGCGGAGATTACTCCGCTGCGGCGTCGCCGTCGTATTTGAGTTCGAGAAAGCGCTTGCGCGTCGCGAGCCGATCGAGGTCGCCGCTGGCGATCTGCTCGGTCATTGTGCCGATCTCGCGCTCGATTAGCTTGAGGCCGTCAATCAGCTGGTCGTCGGCCTTGCGCCCGTTGATCTCCTTGGTGCGGAGCGACAGTGGCACGCGGCGATAGCCGGTGATGAGTTCGGGCAGATCTTCGGCGACGAGGCGGCGGACCTCCAGCGCGGCGGGCTCCTGCGGATCGAGCGTGCGAAGTTGGTCGGACAGCTGGTCGAGCTGCGCGCCGATGCCGTCGACCAGCGTCCGCGCGGGCGGCGGCAGCGCTGGGCGTTGCGCTTCGAGGAACAGTTCGGTCTGTGCGGGCAGGCGGCCGAGATCGGTCTGGCGCAGCGTATCGCGCGTCGCCTCGGGCAGCTTGGGCCAGTTGGCGAACACGCCGCCCGCCCCGAGGATCGCCAGCGCGACGATCATCACGCCCCAGAAGCCGATGCCGTTGAGCACCGCGCCGATGACGCCGGCGGCGACCATGATGATCGCCGCAGCGATAAAGAAGCGCGTAAACTTCTGCCACGCGTGCTTGATCTTGAGCTGCCTCGACTTGCGCCCGACGCTGTGATTGGCGCGGCGCTCGCGGCTACGCTCGATGCTGGCGCGCGCATCATGGACGGCGATGTCGGTCGATGTCGTCATTCGAGCGCCGCCAGCGGATTATTCGCCGGGGCCGACGAGCCAAGTCGCTTGGCCTCTTCGGCGCCCTCGGCGCGGGCGATGTACCCTTGCGATTTTTCGACCTCGTTCGACAGCGTGTGGACCGTCTGCTTCATCGAATCGAGCGCCTTCAGCTTGAACGCATCGATCGAATCCATTGTGTCGTAGATATTCTGG
>CAZHWG010000336.1:0-2347 GCA_964535925.1 uncultured Sphingorhabdus sp. | reverse complement strand
CCAGTTGATCCGTATCGAGGAAGAGCTTGGCGATACTGCGGTCTATGCGGGCCGTTCGATCTTCGCCGCTTGATTGCCCGCCGCGATTGTGATTCAGTTCCAGCCCGTGAAACCCCAGACCAAATCCGACACCAAGCCACTGCATAACGGCAAGTCGCCCTTGCCCAAGAGGAAACGGGCGATCGTGTCGGCGGTTGGCCCTGCTCTGGCGGTTGTCATCCTCGTCGCGATGGTCAGCTATGCAGTGTTCGGCCCGACCGGCCTTTACGCCTGGGGCGACTATCGCCAGTCGCTGTCGAAAAAGAAGGTCGAGCTGGAGGAGCTCAAGGCCGAGGAAGCGCGCCTGCAGAACCGCACCAGGCTCGTCGATCCGCGCCATGCCGATCCCGATCTCGTCGACGAACTGGTTCGCAAGGAACTCAACGTCAACGATCCCGGCGAGGTAATCATCCCGCGCAACCGGCCCGATAGCGCGGCGCGATAACGCTACGGCTTGCAGCCCGGGCTAGTCTTTGCCAAGGCTGACCCAAAGCCGCGCCGGTTCCGGCGCTGACCCTTATCGACCGTCGAAAGGACCGTCCCTTGGCGAAATCCCCGTCGCGCCCCGGCGCGAAACCGGCCCCGGCCAAAAAGGCTGCGACGAAAAGCGCGCCGCCGGCGCTGCCCAATCGCGAACGCCCCGACCAGCCCGAACCGTTCAACGCGAGCAAGGACGAACTGCTCCAGTTCTATCGCGACATGCTGCTCATCCGCCGGTTCGAGGAAAAGGCGGGTCAGCTGTACGGCCTCGGCCTGATCGGCGGCTTCTGCCACCTCTATATCGGCCAGGAAGCGGTCGCGATCGGCCTGCAGTCGGCGCTCGACGGCGACAAGGACAGCGTCATCACCGGCTATCGCGATCACGGCCACATGCTCGCCTACGGCATCGATCCCAAGCTGATCATGGCCGAGCTGACCGGACGCCAGGCAGGCATTTCGAAGGGCAAGGGCGGTTCGATGCACATGTTCAGCGTCGAGCATAAATTCTACGGCGGCCACGGCATCGTCGGCGCGCAGGTGTCGCTCGGCACCGGTCTCGGCTTCGCGCACAAATACCGCAAGGACGGCGGCGTCTGCATGGCCTATTTCGGCGATGGCGCGGCCAACCAGGGCCAGGTCTACGAAAGCTTCAACATGGCCGAGCTGTGGAAGCTTCCGATCATCTTCGTCATCGAGAACAACCAGTATGCCATGGGCACCAGCGTCAACCGCTCGTCGGCTGAGGACCAGCTCTACCGCCGCGGCGAAAGCTTTCGCATTCCCGGCCTGCAGGTCGACGGCATGGACGTGCTCGCGGTCCGCGGTGCGGCTGAAGAGGCCCTCAAATGGGTCCGTGCGGGCAAGGGACCGATCCTGCTCGAACTCAAGACCTATCGCTATCGCGGCCATTCGATGAGCGACCCGGCCAAATATCGCAGCCGCGACGAAGTCCAGGCGGTCCGCGACAAGTCCGACCCGATCGAACACGTCAAGAAACTGCTCGAAAAACAGGGCGTCAAGGAAGAGGCGATGAAGGACATCGACAAGGAGATCAGGAAGATCGTCAGCGACGCCGCCGATTTTGCCGAAAACTCGCCTGAGCCCGAGGCGCCCGAACTCTACACCGACGTGCTGGTGGAGAGCTACTGATGGCGATCGAACTCAAGATGCCCGCATTGTCGCCGACGATGGAAGAAGGCACGCTTGCCAGGTGGCTCGTAAAGGAAGGCGACGAAGTCAAATCGGGCGATATCCTAGCCGAGATCGAAACCGACAAGGCGACGATGGAATTCGAAGCGGTCGACGAAGGCACGATCGCGAAGATCCTGGTCGCCGAGGGGACCGACGCGGTCAAGGTCGGCACCGTCATCGCGATGATCGCCGGTGAAGACGAGGATGCGAGCAAGGTCGAAGCGCCGGAAGCTGCGCCCGCTCCCGCTACTATCGAAGACGTTCCGGGCGAGGGCAAGGATGTCGGCCGCGCCGAATCGGAGGCCGAGATAACCAAGCTCGATTCGCCGCCGACCAAGCCGCGTCCCTCGGACCCGGCGATCCCCGACGGCACCAAGATGGTCACGACGACCGTCCGCGAAGCCCTGCGCGACGCGATGGCCGAAGAGATGCGCGGCGACGACCGTGTCTTCGTGATGGGCGAGGAAGTCGCCGAGTACCAGGGCGCCTACAAGGTGACTCAGGGCCTGCTCGAGGAGTTCGGCCCGGCACGCGTGATCGATACGCCAATCACCGAATACGGCTTTGCCGGTCTCGGCACCGGCGCAGCGATGGGCGGCCTCAGGCCGATCGTCGAGTTCATGACGTTCAATTTCGC
>CAZHWG010000335.1:0-2357 GCA_964535925.1 uncultured Sphingorhabdus sp. | reverse complement strand
CGCGCACCGTCGAGGTCGGCGGCGATATCCTCGATCGACCGGTCGCCATGCAGCTTTTTCGATAGCAGGTTGAGCGTACCGCCCGGCAGGACGAGAAGCTGGCCCGCCCAACCTTCAAGCGCACTCGCCAGAGAATTGATCGTGCCGTCGCCGGTATAGATCGCGAGCGTATCGACGCCTTCGCGTTCGAGCATCGCCCGATCGGGCAGTTCGTCCTCCGGAAAACGCACGATGCGATCGCACGGCCAACCCTTTGCGGCGAGTGCTGCGCCGACGCGGTCGCACGCCGACGCATCGTAGCTGCCGCTGTCGATGTTAACGATAAGCCAGGTCTTGCGCATTGAAGGGATAACGTCATGATCGCGCGAAAGTGCCACGATCAAAGGAAGAAACATGCTGCGCATCGCGATCGCCCTCATCGTTGTCGCGGGCGCGACGCTGGCCTGGCTGCTCAGTCACGAAGCGCCGCGTCAGCTCGACATCATCGACAGCGCCTGGGCGGGCGATGCGGCCACGCGCAAGGTCGCGAGCGATGTCGCCTATGGTTCGGATCCGCGACAGAAGCTCGATATCTATGCCCCCGCCGAAGCGACCGGAGAGTTCCGGCCGCTGCTCGTCTTTTTCCACGGCGGCGGCTGGTACAAGGGCAATCGCGAAAGCTACGGCTTTGCCGGGCGCGCCTATGCCGCACAGGGTTTCGTCGTCGCGGTGCCAAGCTATCGACTGGTTCCCGATCACATCTTTCCCGATTTTCTCGAAGACGGCGCAGCGGCAGTCGCCAAGGCACGCAGCCTTGCCGCGCGCTATGGCGCCAATCCCGACCGGATCGTCCTCGTCGGCCATTCGGCGGGCGCGCATATCGCCGCCATGATCGCGCTCGATCCCGAATATCTTGCCGCCAGTGGTGTACCGATGACTGCGATCAAGGGCGTGGCGGGCCTGTCGGGGCCGTACAACTTCCTTCCGCTCGACAAGGAATCGTCGATCAATGCGATGGGCAAGGCGCGACCGGCCGAGATCACCCAGCCGATCCATTATGTCTCGGCCGCCTCGCCGCCAATGTTGCTGATCACCGGCAGCGCCGACACCACGGTCAAGCCGCACAATGCCTATGACCTTGCCAAGGCGCTCAAGGCAGCCGGGCGCGACGGCGAGGTCAAGGACTATCCGGGGCTCGACCATGAGGATATCATCATGGCGCTGTCGCGGCCGTTCCGGTCCAAGGGCCGGATCCTTTCCGACAGCGCGGCCTTCCTCCATCGCGTCGCCGACCTCCCCAGGCAATGACAGCGACCGCGATCGTCCTCGCCGGAGAGCGACCCGGCGGCGACCCGTTCGCGCGCGCTCGCGGCGTAACGGCCAAGGCGCTGATCCCGGTCGCGGGCGAAGCGATGGTCTCGCGTGTCGCGCGCGCGCTGGCCGATCATCCGGGAATCGGCCGCATCGTCGTCGTCGCTCAGGACTTCGAGGCGCTGCAGGACGATCCCGCCTGTGCCTGGATGACGAGTGATAAGAAGATCGCCTTTGCCCGCTCGCGCGCAACGATCGCGGCGACGATCGAGCAGCTGATCGACCAGGGGTCGGCGCCGATGCTGGTGACGACCGCCGACAATGCCTTGCTGACCCGCGCCATGGTCGACCATTTCCTCGCGACAGCGCGGACGCACGACCTCGGCATCGCGATGGTCGAGCGGCGCACGCTGCTCAGCGCCTATCCGCTATCGCAGCGCAGCTGGCTCAAATTTCGCGGCGGCGCGTGGTCGGGCGCCAACCTGTTCTGGATCGGCGGCGAGGCCGTCCTGCCGCTGATCGCGAACTGGCGCGCCGTCGAGCAGGATCGCAAGAAGGGCTGGCGCGTCATTTCGGCATTCGGGCCGGGCATATTGCTTGCCGCAGTGCTGCGCCTCGTCACGCTGCCGGGCGCGATTGCGCGGATCGGACGGCGCCACGGTATCGACGCGAAGCTGGTTTCAATGCCGCAGCCCGAGGCGTGCATCGACGTCGACAAGCCCGCCGACCTCGCGCTCGCCGAAGCGATCCTCGCTGCGCGCTAGTCGCCGGCGATCGCGCCGAGCGCGATCCGGACATGGCGATCCCAGGTGAAGCGCGCCGCCCGCGCGCGCGCCGCCGTGCCGATCTCCCTGCATCGCTCGGGATCATCGAGCAGCGACCTGAGCGCTGCGGCGACCTCCTCGCCGTTGTGGCCATCGACGACGATCCCCGACACCCCGTTCTCGACGAGTTCGGGGGTGCCGCCGTCGCGCCCGACGATGCACGCGCATCCCGCGGCCATTGCATCGGCGATCGCGATGCCGAAGCCTTCGAAATCGCGCCCATCCTCGACCGCGATCTGCGGG
>CAZHWG010000334.1:0-2370 GCA_964535925.1 uncultured Sphingorhabdus sp. | reverse complement strand
CCAGCAGTGCCTGGCTGACGAGGCTGCCTTCGCGGCTGACCACGCGGCCGCGCACCCCAGACTTGCCGGCGAAGGCGATGAACCCCTTGACCTCGCTCACCGCGTAGCGGCCGCCGGGCTGCGCGCAGGTCATCCGCGCGAGCTTGACGTAGACCTTCTCAGCCGAGAGGTCGCCGCGCGCCGCGCCGTTGACGAGGCACCCGGTAAGGTCGGTGGTAAACAGCCGCTTGCCGCTGACAACCGAGCGTGCGGGACCGGTGATCCTCAGCACCACGGGCAGCGGATCGGTCTGGCTGGCAACACCGGTCGAGGCGTCGACCCCGACGATCACCCGCGCCGGGGCATAGGAATTGGGCGGCAGGTAGTCGCGGCTCGCCTCTAGCATCAGCGCGGGCGTGCGTTCGGCCGCCGGGCGGCTCTTTGCCTCGCCCGCCTCACCGAAGCTGAGCGTGCTGAGGCCTCCGGCCTGCGGACCGGGTGCGAGCGCGTCGCCCTGTTGCGGCCCCCGTTGCGGCTGCGGCGGCGTGACCCCCGGCCCATAGGTCGGCGGCGGGACGGCCGGTGCCGGTGGCTCGGCCTGGCGAACCTGCTGCAGCTCGCCCCGCAAGGCGGAGTTCTCGGCCGAGATCGCGTCGATCGCCGTCTGGCCGTCGCTGCGCATCTGCGCGTTTTCGGAGCGCAGCGCTTCGAGTTCCTGCTCGATCGCCGGCCGCGGCACTTGCGTTTCCTGCAGGTCCTTGATCGCGCGGCCCTGCGCGTCAAGCCGATTGCCATAGGTGGCGACAAACTCCCGCTGCGAGAGGTTACGGTTGACGAGACCGCCGGTGTCGATGGTCGCCGCGCCTTCTGCCGAAGTGCCGCCATCGTCCTCGCCGCCGAAGACGATCCACGACCCGCCGATCAGGACAAGTCCGCCGAGACCCGCGAGCAGCAGTTTCTGTCGCCTGGCGATCTGGGTGTTGAGGGTCCGCCGGCCTTCGGCATGACCGCTATCGTGCGGCGCGCGTTCGGGCACCGTTTCGGATGCGTCGGCCATCAGTCGAGCCCTCCGGTGCTGAAGACAAGGAAAGCGCTGGTCGCTTCGCCGGGAGGCAGCGTGTCGCGGCCATAGGCGAAGGCGAGCGCGCCCGCGGGCGCCTCGCGTTCCTCGCCGAGCGCGAGCGGCTCCTTGCCGATGTTGCGGATGAGGAAGCGCTGGCCGGTCAGCGCCGCCCCGTCGTACTGCGCGACCTGCTGGACCTCGATGGCGCCGGTGCGGCGCGGCCGCGACAGTTCGGCGCGCGCCGAGAAGCCGGGCAGGACGCCGTCGCTCGCCATCGCCTCGATCAGACGGATGGCGGCTTCGTCTTGCCCACTTTCGTGCTCCCATTCGGCCGCCTCGCTGCGGACGAGCGCCGGATTGGTGATGAACAGCTGGCCCGCGTCCACGCCGCCGAGGCGGCAGGCGAACCGGTAGACGTAGCCGGCCTTGCTGGTGGCGAAGAAGCTGACCTTGTCCGAGGCGAACTGCGGCGGCACCGAGATGTAGATGTCGCCGCGGACAGGCTCGTGGGTCACCTGAAAATCGTTGTAGGGAAAGCCGCTGGCGATCTTCGAGACATTGGCGAAGCCGTCCTCGACCAGCGCGATGCGGGTCAGTTCGCCGCGCGCGAGTTCGCAGTCGATCGTCGCGTTGTCGGCCGCCTCGACGAACTGGTCGGCATGCGCGGGGACTGCGGCCAGCGCGAAGGACGCCGCCACGAAGGCCGCGCCGATCGCGCGCAGGCCGCTGTCGGGGACCCGGGCCGCGCCAACGCAGAAATAGGCAAGGCCGGTCCCGGCGAGCGCCGCGCTTAG
Organism: uncultured Sphingorhabdus sp.; assembly: GCA_964535925.1. GTDB lineage: Bacteria > Pseudomonadota > Alphaproteobacteria > Sphingomonadales > Sphingomonadaceae > Flavisphingopyxis. The sequence continues at coordinate 534 of CAZHWG010000334.1, read as the reverse complement.
CGGCGTGGAAAAGAGGCTCATGATGGCTGCTCCTCGTCTGTGGTAATTTGCTCGAAGCCGGTGAGGCCGAGCGAAAGCCCGCGCTTCGCCCAGGCAAAGCGGAAGGTCCGTTCCTGACTCGCGATCACTTGCGCTCCGACGAACGTCTTGAGCGTGCCGGTGACGGTTGCGGTGAGGCTCTTGGTATCGACCACCATCGAGCGGATCACGAAGGCCTGGCTGACGTCCGAGCCGCGCTGCTCTTCGACGATCTTGACCAGATCGGCCTTCAGGGGACCGTGCGCGGCCGGATCGGCCACTTTGAGGATCTGCTCCATCCAGTAGTCGAGGCTTTCGGGCGAGCGGTTGAGCAGCATCAACGCGGTGTCGCGGGTGACGAGCTCGAGGTAATGCGTATCGATCCCGCCGCTCGAAACCGTAAGTGTCTCGGCGGTGACCGGCACGAGAACGACCTGCTCGTCGCGGGTGATCGCGGCTCCGATGCCCATCACGCTGGTCGCTGCCAGGATGGCGCTCAGCCCCGCGAAGCGGTTG
>CAZHWG010000333.1:0-2377 GCA_964535925.1 uncultured Sphingorhabdus sp. | reverse complement strand
TTGCCCGCGAGGTGCGCGATGCCGACCGCGACGAACACCGGGCCGGGCCGGACCAGCCGTCGTTCGAGCTGGTCGGCCCAGCGCGCGTTGCGCTGGTCGAGCAGCGGCTCCGCGAGCCCGGCGACCGAGCGCAGGTCTTGCGATACGAGCCGGTCGATCGTCGCGACGTCGCCGGTTTCCCACGCCCGCGCCAGCGCCGCCGCCTGCGCCGGATCCTTCTCGGCGCCGGTGATCGCCTTGACGAGGAAGGCGTTCTGCGTCGCTGGCGGCAGCGCGTCGAAGATCCCGAGCTGGCCGGCGGTGGTCTCGAAGCCTGCGACCGGCTTTCCGACGCTGCGAAAGCGCGCATCGAGCGCGGGTTCGACGCCGCGTGCGGGGTCGAACCCGGCGCGCGCGCCGACCGCGTTGCCGATGACCAGCGCGGCGGCCCAGTCCTCCATCTCGTCGAGCTGCGAGCGGCGCAGCTTCGCGGCCTCGACGACATGGTCGAACGCCCGCGACAGCTTGCGGTCGATCCGCGCCGCGATCGGCTTGTCGGGCGCATGGTCGCTCGCCATCGCCGCGAACAGGCTGAGCTCGTCGACGCGGTCGCTATCGGCGATTTCCATGATCAGTTCGTCCGACGCATCGATCGCGCGCTCGATGGCCGGAGTGCGCCACGCGACATCGTGCTGCAGCGCGTGGATCGTGCCGAAGAAATAGATCGTCGTGTCGTCATCTGCGATCCGCCACAAGGCCGGCTTGGCGACCGCTGCCGCGGTGCTGGGCGGCGGCGGTGGATGCGCCCGGTCCTGCACGATGACGAACAGCAATATGCCGATCGCCGCGGCGAGCGCGAGCGTCACGCTCAGCCACAAGCCACGCGACGAACTGGCCAGGGCGCGCCGCATGCCGGTCAGTAGTCGATCCGCGTGGCGACGATGCCGCGCTTGGCGAGATAGGCCTGGACGCTCGCGTCGCCCGCCAGGTGCCCGGCGCCGACCGCCATGAAGACGGTGCCCGGCTGCTTCATCCGCTCGTCGAGCCATGCCGCCCAGCGCGCGTTGCGGTCGGCGAGCAGGATCTTGCCGAGCGTCGGCGTCGCTTTCAATCCTTCGTTGAGCAAGGCGGCGAGATCGGCGATATCGCCCGTCGCCCAGGCGCGCTCCATCCGCTCGATCTCCTTCGCGACATCGGGCAGGCCGTCGATCGTCGCCATCAGGAAGGCGATCTGGTCGCCGACCGGCAGCGAGTCGAAAAACCCGATCTGCTCGTCGAAGGTTTCGACCGCGGCGATTTTCTTGCCTTCGCTCTTCGCACCGGTCGTGACGATCTTCTCGACCCCGGTGTCGGGATCGAAGCCGAGCTTCTGCATCGGCATCGTCGACAGCGTGATCGCCGCCGCCCACGGCTTGAACCGGTCGAAGGTCGCGGGCGCGATGCCGATTTCGGTCATCGCCGCGTCGTAGCGGGCGCGCTGTGCGTCGTCCAAGCGGTCGCGCAGCGCGATCTCGTCGGTCGCCACCGCGCGCGCCATGATGCCTTGCTGCATCGTCGCGGCGTCGGGCTCGACCATCTCGAGGACGAGCTCGTCCGACGCGTCGAACGCGGTCTTCACCGCGTCGTCGAACCAGACGAGGTCGGGCTTGAGCAGGTGGATCGTGCCGAACAGGTAGATCGTCGTATCGGCGTCCTTGACCACCCAGATCGCGGGATCGGCGTCGCCGCGATCGAATGCGGCAGCGGCGTTTGCCGCGACGTCGCCGCCGGTCGCGCAGCCCGCCAGGCCGAGCAATAACGGCAGGGCGGCGAGGCGAAGGACTTTGCGCAGCATCATGATCGTCGTTTCTCCAGGACCGAAAGGGGCGGTCGGGGCGCCTCTATATCGTTCGCCGGGTCGATGCCCAGCCTTGATTTGCGCCGCCTGCTCCGCCAAAGCCCTCGCCCATGCCGCACCCCGCGCCCAAACCCTCGTCCGATGCTCCCGCGCTCAGCTTCCAGGACCTGATCCTGACGCTGCACGCCTATTGGGGGGCGCATGGCTGCGCTATCTTGCAGCCCTACGATCTCGAAATGGGGGCGGGGACCTTCCATACCGCCACGACGCTGCGCGCGCTCGGCCCCGATCCGTGGAACGCCGCCTTCGTCCAGCCGTGCCGCCGCCCGACCGACGGCCGCTACGGCGAAAATCCCAACCGGCTCGGCGCCTATTACCAGTACCAGGTGATCCTCAAGCCCAGCCCGCCCGACCTGCAGGACCTCTATCTCGGCAGCCTCGCGGCGATCGGCATCGATCCGCTGAAACACGACATCCGCTTCGTCGAGGACGACTGGGAATCGCCCACGCTGGGCGCCTGGGGGCTGGGCTGGGAGGTCTGGTGCGACGGGATGGAGGTGA
>CAZHWG010000332.1:0-2379 GCA_964535925.1 uncultured Sphingorhabdus sp. | reverse complement strand
CTCGCGGCGATCTGGAGCGATGGCAGCGAAGTCGGCTCGCTCGGCATCGATCCGCGGCTCTTTCGGGCCTTCAACATCGAGGCCGCGCCGAGCTTCGTCATGCTCAGCACCGATTTCAGCCCGTGCGACGGGTTCGATTGCACGAGCAAGGTCCCGCCGCACGACCGGATCGCGGGCAATGTCAGCGTCGCCCATGTGCTCGAGACCTTTGCTGGAGGCGGCGGGCCCGGCGCGGCGCTTGCCCGGCTCCACCTCACCCGCCTCGAAGGAGACCGGCCATGACGCGGATGATTGCCGCTGCGCTCGCCCTGATCGTCGCTGTGCCGAACGCGAGCATCGCGCAGACCACCGAGGCGGCCAGAGTCGACGGCAAGCAGACCGCAAGGGACCTGCTCGAGACCGCGCGTGACGCGGCTTCGGCTCCGGTCGATGCTACCCAAGTGCCCAATTTCGATCCGCAGGCGACGCGCGGTCTGCAGGACCTGGCGCAGAGCCCCGAGCAGATCGAGGCGAGCGCACGTGCCGCTGCGACGACGAACCCGGCGCTTCGCACAATCCGCGATAGCATGGCCACCCGCGCCGAGTTCGACACGCGGGACATCTCCGACATGCTCGCGCGGAGCCGGACAATCAGCGAGGCCCCGCTCGATTACACCAGCGGCATGGAGGTAGGGGGCGCGCAGGGAAGCTGCGTGCCGCTTCCTCCCGGCGCGGGCTCGGCAGGAACGTACTTCGCGACCTGCAATACCGGCACGCGGATCGACCAGAGCGCGGGCCAATGCGCGGTCCCGCTCGTCGCGAGCGTCACCCGCCGGCCGCAGTATCACTACCTCTGCAGCAGGTTCGCCGACTTCAACAGTTCGGGCGAGCCGATCTGCGAAGGCTTCGCCGGCGCGAGCTGCCGCGCGACCGGCCAGCGCGAGGGCCGCTGCCTGCAATGGTTCGACAACGGGTACACGCGGTTCTGCTCGGAACCGGGCGAACCCCTGACCGAACTGACCTGCGATGCCCCGGTATCGGGTCGGACTCCCTATGCCGTCACGAGCGCCACGGAGGTGTCTGCCGCCCCCGACGAGAGTCAGTGCGCCGGCTTCGCCGGCAACGGCGAGTGCACACTCGACGCGGAGATCTGCACCGACAGCGAGCCGCAGACGCGCATGGTCGACGGCGTCGCGGTCACCCGGCCCTGCTGGGCCTGGCAGCGCAGCTATACCTGCGTTACCCGCAGCGCCGCCAGCGACTGCTCTGCGCTCGAGGACCAGGGAAGCTGCCGCTTCGTTCGCGAGGAGTGTCTGAGCGGTGACGAAGCATGCGAGACCTGGGAGCGCGTCTACGAATGCCCGCTTCCGGCCAGCGAAGCGGATGGCACGCAATATGTCTGCGACGGCGATGTCTACTGCATCGACGGATCGTGCGAGACGATCGAGCGCAAGGCAAATGACGAGTTCAAGGACGCGGTCACCGCGCTCCACGCGATGAACGAGGCGCGCGGGCAGTTCGACCCGCAAACGCTGACGCTGTTTCGCGGTACGCGCAACACCTGCTCGTCCAAGGTCTTCGGCGTGCTCAACTGCTGCAAGGGCAAGGGATTCCCGCTCATCCCCGGGATCAGCCTGCTGGTGGCGCTTGGCTGCAACCGCGAGGAAGTCCTGCTGCACGAGCGCGATGCGCAGGGGCTGTGCGCCTATGTCGGCACCTATTGCTCCGACAGCTTCCTCGGCGTGTGCCTGACCAAGAAGAAGGTCTACTGCTGCTTCGAGTCCAAGCTCTCGCGGATCCTACAGGAGCAGGGCCGGCGGCAGCTGCCCAAGCCCTGGGGCAAGCCGAAGACCGAGACCTGCGCGGGGTTCACGCTCGACGAGTTCGCGCGGCTCGACCTCAGCCAGATGGATTTCTCCGAAGTCTATGCCGAGTTCACCGACGCCGCGCGGCTGCCGGACGAGCTCGAGACCGGCACCATCATCCAGCAGAAGATCCAGGATTACTACGCAAGGGAAGGTCAATGATGCGCGGCGCCATCAAACTCGCGCTCTCGGCGGCTGCAGGCTTGTTCATGGCTGGCCCGCTGACGGCTCAGGACGCAGGTCCCGGAAGCGACGCGGCCGACGCCCTCTACTGCGCGGAGCGCAAGCTCGGCTACTGGTTCTACTGCGTGAGGCCTGCGCCCGCGCCTCGAGAGGCAGAGCCGACGCCGCAGGCCTCGACAAGCGCCGCCGAAGAACTCGACGCGATTACCGGCGAGCTACGCGAGCTGAAGGCACAGGCGATCCTCCATCCGACGCCCGACAATGTCGCCGCCTACATCCGCTTCCAGCGCGAACAGCTCGACCGCGCCTCGCTCTTCTCCGCCGTTTGGCAGCGCGCTTTGTGGCAGGATCC
>CAZHWG010000331.1:0-2383 GCA_964535925.1 uncultured Sphingorhabdus sp. | reverse complement strand
CTGATTATCGGCGATCGCCAGACCGGCAAGACCGCGGTGGCCATCGACACCTTCATCAACCAGAAGCAGGCCAATGCCGGCAACGACGAGAGCAAGAAGCTCTACTGCATCTATGTCGCGATCGGCCAGAAACGTTCGACCGTCGCGCAGATCGTCCGCCAGCTCGAAGAAAATGGGGCGATGGAATATACCATCGTCGTCGCCGCGACCGCGTCGGAACCCGCGCCGCTCCAGTATCTCGCGCCGTACACCGGCTGCACGATGGGCGAATACTTCCGCGACAACGGCATGCACGCCTGCATCGTTTACGACGATCTCTCGAAACAGGCCGTCGCCTATCGCCAGATGTCGCTGCTGCTGCGTCGCCCGCCGGGCCGCGAAGCCTATCCGGGCGACGTTTTCTATCTCCACAGCCGCTTGCTCGAACGCGCCGCCAAATTGAACGAGGCCAATGGCTCGGGTTCGATGACCGCGCTGCCGATCATCGAAACGCAGGCGGGCGACGTGTCGGCCTATATCCCTACCAACGTCATCTCGATCACCGACGGTCAGATCTTCCTCGAGACCGATCTCTTCTTCCAGGGCATCCGCCCGGCGATCAACGTCGGCCTGTCGGTCAGCCGCGTCGGCTCGGCCGCGCAAACCAAGGCGATGAAGAAGGTGTCCGGCTCGATCAAACTCGAGCTCGCACAATATCGCGAAATGGCCGCCTTCGCGCAGTTCGGCTCGGATCTCGACGCCTCGACGCAAAAGCTGCTCAATCGCGGTGCGCGCCTGACCGAGCTGCTCAAGCAGCCGCAATTCTCGCCGATGCCGTTCGAGGAACAGGCCGCGTCGATCTTTGCCGGCACCAACGGCTATCTCGACAGCGTCAAGGTCGAGGAAGTGACGCATTACGAAAGCGCGATGCTCTCGTTCCTGCGCAACGACCATCCCGAAGTGCTCGGCGAAATCCGCGACACCAAGGACCTTGGCGACGAGACCAAGAAGAAGCTCGTCGCCGCGCTCGACGCGTTCGCCAAGCAGTTCGGCTGAGCCGGATTTCATTTCACCGCTGGAATGCCTTCAGCGCGACGACAACTAGGGATTGAAGACGGGATCACATGGCCAGTCTGAAAGAACTCAAAGGGCGGATCGGCTCGGTCAAATCGACCCAGAAGATCACCAAGGCCAAGCAAATGGTCGCCGCTGCCAAGCTGCGTAAGGCGCAGGCGGCAGCCGAGGCCGCGCGTCCGTATTCGGAGCGGCTCGAAGCCGTTGTCGCCAGCCTGGCGAGCCAGGTGTCGGGCGACGGTGCGCCGCCGCTGCTCGCCGGCAACGGCAAGGACCAGGTTCACCTGCTCCTCGTCGCTGCTGCCGATCGCGGGCTTGCCGGGCCGTTCAACGCGAACATCGTCAAGGCGGCGCGCGAGCGGGCGCGATCGCTGCTTGAAGCCGGCAAGACGGTCAAGTTCATGGTCGTCGGGCGCAAGGCGCGAAGCGGCCTGCTGCGTCTCCACGGCGACGCCATCGTCGAATATTACGACACCACGCCGGTCAAGACTCCGGGCTTCCACGAAGCCAAGGAAATCGCCGCCAAGCTTCTCGCGATGTACGAAGCGGGCGATTTTGATGTCGCGACCCTCGTCTATTCGAAGTTCCGCTCGCCCTTGGTCCAGGAGCCGACCGCGCAGCAGATCATCCCCGTCGCGATGCCCGAAACCGCAGCCGTCGGCGGCGATGCCGCAGTCGAATACGAGCCCGACGAGGAGGAAATCCTTGAACAGCTCCTGCCGCGCAACATCACGATCCAGATCTTCAAGGCGCTGCTCGAAAACGTCGCAGGCGAACAGGGCGCGTCGATGACCGCGATGGACAACGCCACGCGCAACGCGGGCGATCTCATCCAGAAGCTCACTATCCAGTATAACCGCAGCCGCCAGGCCGCGATCACCACCGAACTCGTCGAAATCATCTCGGGCGCCGAAGCGCTCTAAGACAGGCCAAGGAAGACAGACATGGCAACCGCAGCATCCAAAACCGCCAAGAAGGCGCCCGCCAAAAAGGCACCCGCGAAGAAAACACCGGCTGGCCAGACGCAGGGCGCCGCCAACGGCAAGATCGCCCAGGTCATCGGCGCCGTCGTCGACGTCGTGTTCGACGGCGAATTGCCCGCGATTCTCTCGGCGCTCGAAACCGACAACAACGGCCAGCGCCTCGTCCTCGAGGTTGCGCAGCATCTCGGCGAGAACACCGTTCGCACGATCGCAATGGACGCCACCGAGGGTCTGACCCGCGGTCAGCCCGTGCGCGACACCGGCAGCCAGATCACCGTCCCCGTCGGTCCCGAGACGCTCGGCCGCATCATGAACGTCATCGGCGAACCGATCGACGAGCGCGGCCC
>CAZHWG010000330.1:0-2405 GCA_964535925.1 uncultured Sphingorhabdus sp. | reverse complement strand
CGGCGAGACATAATCGAGCCGGTCGAAATAGGGCAAAGCCTGGAGGGAGGTCTTGTATTCGATGAGCTTTTCGGTGCCGCGATGCAGCAGGCCGATATGCGGATCGACGCGCTCGACGATCTCGCCGTCGAGCTCGAGGATCATCCGCAGCACGCCATGCGCGGCGGGATGCTGCGGACCGAAATTGATCGTGTAATTGGCGATCGCGGTATAGCCGACAGTCGGGTCGGCGGCGTCGGTCTCGCCTTCGATCTCCTCGAGATAGTCAGCCATCAGGCATTGCCTCCCGGCTTGTCGGGCTCGTCGGACCGCTCGGCCGCCTGACTATTCGCCGGCTCGCCCGCGCCGGTATCTTCGGGCTTGTCGGTGGTCTTGGGCGTCGGCGCTTTCTCCTGGCCCTTGGGGCCACCGGTTTTGGCGGGAAGCTCGTCGGCCTTGAGCGGGGTCGGCGCGCCGGGCGCTTCGGGCCGGGCCTTTTCGTCGCCGGGGAGGATATATTCGGCGCCTTCCCAGGGGCTCATGAAATCGAAGCTGCGGAAATCCTGCGCGAGTTCGACGGGCTCATAGACGACGCGCTTATGCTGTTCGGAATAGCGCATTTCGACATAGCCGGTGAGCGGGAAATCCTTGCGTTGCGGGTGGCCGCGAAAACCGTAATCGGTGAGGATGCGGCGAAGATCGGCATTGCCCTCGAAGAGCACGCCGTACATGTCGAAAACTTCGCGTTCGAGCCATCCCGCGACCGGCCAGATATCGGTGACCGACGGCACGGGCGTCTCCTCGTCGGCGGTGACCTTGACGCGGATGCGATGATTGCGCGTCAGCGAGAGCAGGTGATAGCAGACCTCGAAGCGCTCGGGGCGGCCGGGATAATCGACGCCGGCGATTTCCATCAGCTGCTGATAGGCAAGCCCCGGCGTATCGCGCAACGCGCGCAACGCATCGTTGAGCGATACGCGGCGAACCGACACGGTGATCTCGTCGACAGCCTCATAGGCGTCGAGCACGGCGTCGCCGAGCGCGGCTTTGACCGCGTCGATCACACCTGCGTTCGAGGCGATCCGGGGGGCGGATGACGCCATGGGTTAACGCTCGATCGTGCCGGAACGGCGGATTTTGCGCTGGAGTTGCATCACGCCATAGAGCAGCGCCTCGGCCGTCGGCGGACAGCCCGGCACATAGTTATCGACGGGCACGATACGGTCGCAGCCGCGCACTACGCTGTAGCTGTAATGATAATAGCCGCCGCCATTGGCGCAGCTGCCCATGCTGATCACATAGCGCGGCTCGGACATCTGGTCGTAAACGCGGCGCAGCGCCGGGGCCATCTTGTTGCACAAAGTGCCGGCGACGATCATCACGTCGGACTGGCGCGGGCTGGCGCGCGGCGCGGCACCGAAGCGCTCCATATCGTATCGCGGCATGTTGACCTGGATCATCTCGACCGCGCAGCAAGCGAGCCCGAAGGTCATCCACCAGAGCGAACCCGTCCGCGCCCAGGTGAACAGATCCTCGGTCGAGGTGACGAGAAAGCCCTTGTCGACGACTTCGCTGTTGATGTCGCGGAGGAACGCCGGATCGGGCAAGCTGCCCGGCGGCGGCGGCGCGGTGACGGCTACTCCCATTCGAGCGCTCCCTTCTTCCAGGCATAGGCGAGGCCGATGGCGAGCTCGGCGAGGAACACCATCATCGCGATCCACGCGACCCAGCCCAAATCGAACACGGTAACCGCCCAGGGAAACAGGAACGCCACTTCGAGATCGAAAATGATGAACAGGATGGCGACGAGATAGAATCGAACGTCGAACTGGCTGCGTGAATCCTCGAAGGCGGGAAAGCCGCATTCATATTCGGTCAGCTTGTTGGCATAGGGCTTCGACGCGCCGGTCAGCCTGGCGACGACCATCGGCAGCACGACGAAGGCGAGCGACAACAGCAGCGCGATCCCGATAAACAATAGAATCGGCAGATATTCGGCTAGATCGACGGCGATCGTCTCGGGCAAAATAAGGACTCGCGAGGTTTTGGTTTGGCTTGGTGGCGCTTTTAGGGGTGGCGACGGCGCGGGGCAAGGGCCGAAGCGACCGAAATCCGGCTAGTTTCGGCGACTCGGTAGGCGCAGCATGCGGACGGTGGTCGGCCGCGCCGCGGCGTCCGCCATGAGCCCGCCGCCTGCGCCAAAATCGGGCTAGCGCGCCTCGGCAATGTAGCAGAGCACGTCATCGGGCGGCTCATTTGCGCAGCGCTCCCGCAACCAGCTTATGCAGCTTCGAATGGATCTGGTCGTTGGCGGCGAGAAATTCGCTGCGCTCGATCGCGCGGGCGCCGCCGCGGAAGTCGGTGACAAAGCCGCCCGCTTCGCGGACCAGCAATATGCCGGCGGCGACGTCCCACGGCTGAAGATC
>CAZHWG010000329.1:0-2415 GCA_964535925.1 uncultured Sphingorhabdus sp. | reverse complement strand
ACAGTCGATCAGCAGCGTGCCAGCGGCCGCGTTGCCGAACACGTCATTGACGTAGACACTGGCGACATGCTTGCCCGCGGGCAGCATCGTGACGACCGCCTCGGCACCCTTGATTGCCTCGGCGGCGCTGGCGGCGCGCGCGCAGCCTGCTTCGTCCGCCTTGGCCAGCGCCTCCTCGCTCAGGTCGAAAGCGCGCACGGTATGCCCTGCCTTTGCAAGGTTGGCCGCCATGCCTCCGCCCATATTACCCAGCCCGATGAATGCGATAATCGCCATGTTGTGTTCCGTTCACTTGATATGTGCTAAAGGAGCCAAATGCTTCCATTCGTCGCGACCATAATCTCCGTCCTGCTGTTCGGCCAGCCCCAGCCTGCGGCCCCCCATGCCGCGCCCGCTCCGGCGAATGCCGCGCCTGCAACCGCCTCGACTTCGGGCGCCACGAAAATGGCGACACCGCCGCCCAGCTATCTCGCCTGGCTCGCCAAGGGCGACAATGCGCGCAATGTTGCTGCGTTCGAGCGCGAACTGGCGGCGCGCGACATCGCCGACATCGTCCCGACCTTCGAAATCCTGCGCACCGCGATCGACTGGCAGCGCTGCGGCGCCGACGAATACGAGCTGCCCGATGCCAAGACCTGGCCCGGTGCATTCGCGTCGTTGAGCGTAATCAAGAACGAGCTCGTGCCGGTTGTCGGCCCGGTCGAGATCGTCTCAGGCTATCGTCACGCTTCGCTCAACGCCTGCGCCGGCGGCGCACCGGGCAGCGTCCATCGCCAGTTCGGTGCATTCGACGCCTTCGTTACCGGACCCGAAACGCGCGACGAGATGATCGCCCGCCTGTGCGCCTGGCACCATAAGCGCGGCCCTGGCCTCCAGGCGGGACTCGGCATCTATCACGGCAAGAAGTTCCACATCGACGCGGGCCTCAAGGGCTATCGCACCTGGGGCAGCGACTATCGCCGCGCCAGTTCGCCCTGCGCTTAATGGGGGCTGCGTAAAATCGAGGCCCAGACGCCCGCGATGATGAGCCAGGCACCGATCAGCATTGTCCAATAGGGTAGAAATTTTTTCAACATTTCGCCGAGTTTTATGGGACGACGATCCCAACGTTGACCGAAGCTGATTTCCCAAAGTTTCGGTAGGTCGAACTGTTTATGATGCGCACGCCAGCGATAGCCGGCAAAGAAAATTGCGCCGCCAAGGCCGACTAGAAGAAGCGTGAAGAGCAGCCTTACCGCCCCGACCATTTCCCGGTGCGCTTGTCGACGAACGCCGACATGCCTTCTGACTGGTCCTGCGTTGCAAACAGGCCGTGGAACAGGCGGCGTTCGAACTGGACGCCTTGCGCCAGCGTCGTCTCGAACGCGGCGTTGACCATTTCCTTGTTGGCCATCACCGCGAGCGGCGCCATCGCGGCAATCGTCGCGGCGGTCTTGAGTGCCTCGTCGAGCAGGTCGGTAGCGGGCGCGATGCGCGCGACCAGGCCGGCGCGTTCGGCTTCCTCGGCATCGATCATCCGTCCGGTCAGGCACATGTCCATCGCCTTGGCCTTGCCGACCGCGCGCGTCAGCCGCTGTGATCCGCCCATGCCGGGCGAAACGCCGAGCTTGATCTCGGGCTGGCCGAACTTCGCATTGTCCCCCGCGATGATGAAATCGCACATCATCGCAAGCTCGCAGCCGCCGCCAAGCGCATAGCCCGACACTGCCGCGATGATCGGCTTGCGAGTCGCGGCGAACCGCTCCCAGCCGGCAAAGAAATTGTGCGCGTACATGTCGGCAAAGCCCTGGTCGGACATCTCCTTGATGTCGGCGCCTGCCGCGAAGGCCTTTTCGCTGCCGGTCAGGACGGCGCAGCCTAGCCCGTCATCGGCGTCGAAGTCGGCCATCGCCGCCAGCAACTCGTCGAGCACCTGCGAATTGAGCGCGTTGAGCGCCTGCGGCCGATTGAGAGTGACGAGCAGGACGCGGTCACGCGTCTCAGTGGTGATCGTTTCATAGTCGGCCATGTCGGCTCCCAGCTATCTGCGTTATTCGGGCGTCCACGCCTCGTCGTCGGGCAACGGTGCGAAGATCGTGTCGATCATGTGCGCGGTGACCTCGTCGGGATGCGCCGGGTCCCATTCGGGTCGGTTGTCCTTGTCGATGATCAGCGCGCGAACGCCTTCGATGAAGTCGTGGCGCTGGACGATGTGCGATGCGACCGCAAATTCCTGCCGCATCTCGTCGATGAAGAACGGCATGGTCGCGCCTTCGCGCAGCAGCCGCAGCGAGACTTTGCACGACAACGGGCTCTTCGTGCACAGCGTATCGAGTTCGCGCTGAGCCCATTCGCTCTCGTCATTGCCGAGCGCTTCCATCACCTCAGCGAGGTCGTCGGAGGCGAACAGTTTGTTGATCTTGTCGAGATTAGCGA
>CAZHWG010000328.1:0-2429 GCA_964535925.1 uncultured Sphingorhabdus sp. | reverse complement strand
CGGGGGCGAATGTCTCGCGCTCAACACACTCGGTGCCTATCGCGCACGCGGCTACCTGACCTACGGCAAGCGCATCCCGTTGACCGGCGCCGTCGCCAGCTCCCAGCGCGATATCCGCGGCTATGCCGAGGCCAGCGGTCGCTTCCAGCTCGATCCGCAATGGAGCGTGTCGGCGTCGTTGCGCGCGACGAGCGATCGCACATTCCTGCGGCGTTACGACATCAGCCGAGATGACCGGCTGCGCTCGACGGTCAATGTCGAGCGGGTCGCCGCATCGAGCTATTTTTCGCTCGCAGGCTGGGCTGTCCAGACGCTGCGGCTTGGCGATTCCCAAGGGCAACAGCCGATCGCCTTGCCGATCGTCGATTATCGCAAGCGGCTTGCCGATCCGTTGCTGGGCGGGCTGATCGAACTCCAGGCCAACAGCCTGGCGATCGTCCGGACCGACGGACAGGATACCCAGCGCGCCTTTGCCAGCGCGCAATGGAACCTGCGCCGGCTGACGACGATGGGCCAGCTCGTCACCATGACCGGACTGGTGCGCGGCGACGTCTATCACAGCGATGAAAACCTGCTGACGCCGGTGACCGACTATCGCGGCCAATCGGGCTGGCAGACGCGTGGCATCGCCACCGCCGCGCTCGATGTCCAATGGCCCTTCGTCGGGGCTCTCGGCGGCGGGGTCCAGCGAGTCACGCCGCGCATCCAGATTGTTGCCACCCCGCCCGTCAGGAACATCGAGATTCCCAACGAGGATTCGCGCGCCTTCGACCTTGAAGACACCAATATCTTCAGTCTCAACCGCTTCCCGGGCTATGACCGCTACGAAGAGAATGCGCGCGTTACTTATGGCGTCGAATGGGCTTATGACCGCCCGTCGCTGTCGATCAACGCGCTCGTCGCGCAAAGCTACCGGCTCGACAACAGTCCTGTCCTGTTTCCCGACGGAACCGGCCTGTCGGAGCGGTTTTCCGATGTCGTCGGGCGACTGCGCGCAGCCTATGGCGACAAGTTGCGGCTGACTTACCGCTTTCGCCTCGACAAGGATAACCTGGCGGTGCGCCGCAACGAGGTCGACCTGACTGTCGGGTCCCGGCGGACATATGCCACGGTCGGATATCTGCGCCTCAACCGCGACATCAGCCAGTTCGCCGAAGACCTGGCCGACCGCGAGGAGCTCCGTGCAGGCGCGCGGGTCGCCTTTGCCGACTACTGGTCGGTGTTCGGCTCGGCGATCGTCGACCTGACCGGTCCACGTGACGACCCGGCATCGCTGTCCGACGGCTTTTCACCGGTCCGCCACCGGATCGGTATCACCTATGAGGACGAGTGCGTGACCTTCGGCCTTACCTGGCGGCGCGACTACGAGAATATCGGCGATGCCCAGCGCGGCAACAGCTTCCTGCTCAGACTGGCATTCCGCAATCTCGGCGTGTAGGACATTGCCGTGCGGCCAGTGGCGCTCATGGGGGGTTCAGCCTGAGCGTTGATAATAGGCGATCATCTGCGGGAGCTTGCTCTCCGCTTGGAAATGGAAATGTTTATGCGTTCGATGAATTTCGTGGTGGCGAAGCTTGTGCTCGGCACCTCCTGCTGTGCTCTTGCCGCTGCCGCGCTGGCCCAAACCACGATCGACGACCGCGTGACCGGCTCCGCCGCGACAAACGACCCCGCAGCTTCGGCGGCGAGCGATCCTAACGTCTATCGCCCGACCGCACGCGTCAATGGCGAGATCATCACCCAGACCGACATCGACCAGCGCACCGCGCTGTTCGCGTTCGTCAACAACGCGACGCTGTCGCCCGAAGAGTTCGAACAGCTCAAGGTCCAGGTGTTCAGCGCGCTGGTCGACGAAAAACTCAAGATCCAGGAAGCCAAGGCCAACGACATCGTCGTCAGCGACGAGGAAGTGCGGGCACGCTTTGTCCAAATCGCGGCGCAGTATGGCCAGACGCCGCAAGTTTTTGCCCAAGCGCTTGCCGACAACGGCTCGTCCTCGCTGTCGCTTGCCGCGCAATTGCGCGCCGAAATGGCCTGGGATCGTTTGCTTGGCCGCAAGGTAGAACCCTTCACCAGCGTCAGCACCGAGGAAGTCCAGTCGATCATCGACCGGATGAAGCTCGCCAAGGGAACGGCTGAATATCGACTCGCCGAAATCTACCTTTCGGCCAGCCCCGAGACCGCGCAGGCGACCTTTGACAATGCCCAGCGCATTGTCGAGCAAATCAAGCAGGGTGGTTCGTTCGGCGAATTTGCCCGCCAGTTCTCCGAAGCCTCGACCGCAGTCGTCGGCGGCGATCTGGGCTATGTCCGCCTCGATCAGCTGCCCGCATCGCTCGCCGAAACAGCGGCACAACTGCAGCCCGGACAGCTCGCCGGCCCGATCGAGGTGCCCGGAGGCTTTTCGATCGTCTACCTGGTCGATGTAA
>CAZHWG010000327.1:0-2434 GCA_964535925.1 uncultured Sphingorhabdus sp. | reverse complement strand
GGTCGAACGGCCCGAGTTGATGTCGATCGAGACGAGCGCTTCGGTCGGGTTGATCACCAGGTAACCGCCCGATTTGAGCTGAACGACCGGCTGGTACATCGCCGACAGCTGGTCCTCGGCGCCGTAGCGCTGGAACAACGGCACGGGGTCGGCATAATGCTGCACGCGCTTGGCGTGGCTCGGCATCAGCAGCTTCATGAAGTCCTTGGCGGCGCGATAGCCGTCCTCGCCCTCGACCAGCACCTCGGAAATGTCGCGGTTATAGATGTCGCGGATCGCGCGCTTGATCAGGTCGCTGTCCGAATGGATCAGCGCGGGCGCGCTGGTTCCCAGCGTGCTCTCGCGAATCCCGTCCCACAGGCGGGCGAGATAGTCGAAGTCGCGCTTGATCTCGGGCTTGGTCCGCTGGAGGCCGGCGGTGCGGATGATGCACCCCACGCTCGGCGGCAGGTTGAGCTCGTCGATGATCGACTTGAGCCGCTTGCGATCGCCGCTGTTCGAAATCTTGCGGCTGATCCCGCCGCCATGCGACGTGTTGGGCATCAGGACGCAATAGCGCCCGGCGAGCGACAGGTACGTCGTCAGCGCCGCGCCCTTGTTGCCGCGTTCTTCCTTGACGACCTGGACCAGCATCACCTGGCGACGCTTGATGACGTCCTGGATCTTGTAGCGGCGGCGCAAGGCCATCCGCTTGTCCTTGAGCTCGTCGCTCGGGCGGCGCTTGCTGCCCTTGCCGCCGCGGCCGCGGTTGCGCGCACGGCGTCCGCCGCGCTGCTGGTCGTCCTCGTCGTCCTCGTCGCGCGCATCGTCGTCCTGCGCGTCGTCGTCGTCGTCTTGTTCACCATTGCCCTCTTCGTCGAGCGGCGCAGGGGGTACGACATCCTCGACTTCGCCCTCGAGCTCGTCGATGTCTTCCTCGGCGCGCATCGCGGCTTCTTCGGCGGCGTGCTCGGCCTCTTCGCGGAGCAGCTGCTCGCGGTCTTCCTGCGGGATCTGGTAGTAATCGGGGTGGATTTCGCTGAACGCGAGGAAGCCGTGGCGATTGCCGCCATATTCGATGAACGCCGCCTGCAGCGACGGTTCAACGCGGGTAACCTTGGCGAGATAGATATTGCCCTTGAGCTGCTTGTGCTCGGCGGACTCGAAGTCAAATTCCTCGATGCGGTTTCCATTGAGGACGGCGACCCGGGTTTCTTCCCGGTGCCGCGCGTCGATCAGCATACGCGTGGTCATGTGTTATACTCCGGGCGTCGCTCGGCGGTCCGGGCGGGGCAAGCCCCGGCTGGATGGACAAGGGGACGCCGTATATTGTGGAAGGCCCTCGGCGCGATGTCGCGGCGGCGGGCGGAATCCGGTGAAACGAAAAAATACTGTGTCTGCTGGCACGAGGCCGGGCGCAAATCGCGCTCGCGGTAGCCTGGGGCTTCAGCGACGTCCGGCTCCGATGCGCAGCGCGCGGGGCCGTAAGGGCCCCTGCGGTACGGTAACGGAGGGGGAAGTCTTGCCTCATGCAGCGTCAACCTGTGTTCGATTAGGGGAGGCCGGTCACATTCGCCGTTCGATCGAACGGCGAGGCGGCAAGCCCCGTTGGACAGGCCCGATTTGACAGAATGTGCGTCCCATGTCGGGTGGCGGCATTCGGGCGATACGGACCCGTTGATTGTGCTAGCACCGCCGTGTCACCACGGCAACAGTCCGATTGGCCAACCGCGCAGCGGCCGATTGGGGCTGGACGGACGCCGGATCGAGGCGGCATAGCAGGGCCATGGCCATCCTCGTTCCCGCGTTGTTGCCGCTCGCAGTCGTCCTTCTGGGCGCGCCGGCGGGCTTGCCAGACGGCACCGCGCTGGCGCTCGCGCAGCCGCCGCGGCACCGCTACAGCGTCTCGGTCGATATCGGCAAACCCGCGCCCGCGCTCGCGCTGCCGCCGATCGAGGGCGACGACAAGACGCTGCCCTTGGTCGTCATCGATGCCGGCCATGGCGGCCACGATCCCGGCGCGATCGGCGACAAGGTCGAGGAAAAGACGCTCACCCTCGCGCTTGCCAGGGCGCTGCGCGACGAACTGCTCGCCAGCGGCCGGGTCCGCGTCGCGCTGACGCGCAGCGACGACCGCTTCCTGATTCTCGAAGAACGCTTCGGCATCGCCCGGCGGCTCGGCGCCGACCTGTTCCTCTCGATCCACGCCGATGCCGCGGGCAATCCGGCGGCAACCGGCGCGACGGTCTATACGCTGTCCGAAACCGCGTCGGACCGCGAGGCGGCGCGACTCGCCGCGCGCGAAAACCGCTCGGACATCATCAACGGCGTCGATCTCGGGCGGCAGGGCGACGATGTCGGCGCGATCCTGATCGATCTCAGCCAGCGCGACGCGATGCGCAGCTCGGCCGATTTCGCGCGGCTGCTGGTCCGCGAGGCGCATGACGATTTCGCC
>CAZHWG010000326.1:0-2449 GCA_964535925.1 uncultured Sphingorhabdus sp. | reverse complement strand
CTCGATGGCGCGCTCGTCGGATCCGAACAGCGCCAACAGCCAGTTCTTCATCTGCTTCGACGACGCGAGCTTCCTCAACGGGCAGTACACCGTCTGGGGCCAGGTCGAGAGCGGCATGGAGCATGTCGACGCGCTGCCCAAGGGCGAACCGCCCGCAAATCCGGGCAAAATCGTTACCGCAAGGGTCAGCTGACCGCCCGCATATTGGAGGGTGGCTTTTGCCGGACCAATATGCGAAATATCTCGCGACGACGAAACCATTTCAGCCGCGAAACGTATTTGTCGTGCATTCTAACAGGAGGATTTATGCGTAAGACTATTTTGATGACTGCCGTTGCAACCGCTGCCTTGGCGCTTGCCGGCTGCCAGAGCAAAGAAGCCGATGCTGTCGAAGACAACGCAGAAGCGCAGGCTGAGGTCCTTGACGACATGGCCGACAACGCCAGCAACGAAGCGACCGAAGAAGCGCTCGAGAACAAGGCTGACGCCGTCGAAGAGATGGGCGAAGAGAAAGCCAACGCGATGGACGACAATGGCGAGATCGCTCCGTCGGAAACCGGCGTCGGCGACACCCAGTAATCCGAACTGGTTTTTCCCGGGCACGCCCGGGTAACAGGCGGCGCCGATCCCACGGGATCGGCGCCGTTTCTGTTTATAGCCCCGCTTCGACCAGCCAGTCGTGGAACAGCTTGACCGCCCGCGTCCTGAGCGCGCGCGGGCGACAGGTGAAGTAATAGGCATAGGGGCTGGCGACCTCGAAATCGAACAGGCGGACGAGCCGGTCGTCGTGCGCGTCGTCGAGATGGTGGCTGTGCATGAAGGCGACGCCGACGCCTTGCGCTGCGGCTTCGAGCATCAGCGGACCGCTGTCGAAATGGTCGATCGCGGCGGGCTCGAGATAGGGCATGCCGATCGCGCGGCGCCATTCGTCGAAGGTCTCGGGCATTTCCGAATGGATGAGCACGGTCATCTGCTGCAACTGCTCGGGCGCGGTGATGCGGTCTTCGCCCTCGATCAGCGCGCGCGCCCCGATCGGAAAAACCATGTCGGTGCCGAGGCGGACCGAATAGAGGTCGGGGTCGACCGCCTTGGTCAGGATGATCGCGGCATCGACCGCGTCGCCGAGGCGCAGTTCGCCATGGCCGCCGGTCTCGACATCGAGATGGAGCTCGCGATGGCGCGCGCGCAGTTCGGGCAGGCGCGGAAACAGCCGCTGCGAGGCGAACAGCGGCAGGACGTTGAGCCGGAGGCGCAATTCGCGCGCCTCGCCGACCGCGCGGTCGATCGCCGCGGCAAGCTCTTCGAGCGCGGGCGCCAGCTCGATCTGGAGTCGGCGGCCCGCCTCGGTCAGGCGGAGCGCCTGGTGACGGCGGTCGAACAGCTGCTGGTCGACGATCGCCTCGAGGTTCTGGATGCGGCGCGACAGCGCCGGGTTGCTGAGCGACAGTTCGCCCGCGGCGGCCTTGATCGAGCCGAGCCGCGCGACCGCGGCAAAGGCTTCGAGACCGATCAGGGGCGGAAGGCGTCGCATGATGCACGCTAGCATTGCAAAAACTGCAACTGCAAGGATTTGTTCGCAGGTGCACAAGAACGCGTCGGGGAAGCGAACGCACGCCGTCGCCCGCCAACCGCGAGGCGCACATCTGGCGCGCGCAACTTTCCTCCCTATCTAACCGTTCCACCACCAGCCGGTTCGCGGCGAAGCAACACGAGGATTCCCCGCATGGCCGATGCCGAGACCGCGCCGAGCGACAGCAGCACGATCAAGATCCAGGTCGCCAACGCGCGTCCCGAGGACAGCGGGCGCGGACTCGCCCGGCTGCCGCGCGAGACGATGGCGAAGCTGGCGCTGGCCGAGGGCGATATCGTCGAGATCATGGGCAAGCGCTCGACCGCATCGCGCGTGGTCTTTCCCTATGCCGAGGACGAAGGCATCGACCGGCTGCGGCTCGACGGGTTGCAGCGCGCCAATGCCGGTGCGGGGGCGGGCGATTTCGTCACCGTGCGCAAGGCGGCGTCGCGCGCGGCGCAACGTGTCGTGCTGGCGCCGGCGCAGCAGAACCTGCGCCTCCAGGGGTCGGGCCAGGCACTCAAGCGCAATTTCGCCGGGCGACCGATGGTCGCGGGCGACGTCGTCGCGACGTCGGGCCACCACCGCATGCAGAACGACGAGCTGCCGCAGCAACTGCGCCAGATGCTCGGCGCGCCGGCCTATTCGCTGACCGAGATCCGCCTCGTCGTGGTGTCGACGGTGCCGTCGGGGATCGTCCATATCGACGAGAATACCGAGGTCGAGCTGCGCCCCGAGTTCGAGGAGCCCAAGGAGGCGCGCCGCGCCGACGTCACCTATGACGATATCGGCGGACTCGGCGAGACGATCGACCAGCTGCGCGAAATGGTCGAGCTGCCGCTGCGCTACCCTGAACTGTTTACCCGCCTCGGCGTCGAT
>CAZHWG010000325.1:0-2450 GCA_964535925.1 uncultured Sphingorhabdus sp. | reverse complement strand
CGGCCTGCCCGAGGATCGCATCATCCGCATCGCGACCAGCGACAATTTCTGGGCGATGGGCGATAACGGCCCGTGCGGGCCATGCAGCGAAATCTTCTACGATCACGGCGACCATATCCCGGGCGGTCCCCCGGGATCGCCCGACGAGGACGGCGACCGCTTCATCGAGATCTGGAACCTTGTTTTCATGCAGAACGTGCAGGAAGCGGGCGTCGTTATCGGCGACCTGCCGCGTCCGAGCATCGACACCGGCATGGGGCTCGAGCGCATCGCCGCGGTTCTGCAGGGCGTCCACCACAATTACGACATCGACTTGTTCAAGACGCTGATTGCAGAGAGCGGCGAGCTGACCCACACGGCCACCGACGGCGAGCACAAGGCGTCGCACCGGATCATCGCCGACCACCTGCGTTCGACGAGCTTCCTGATCGCCGACGGCGTGCTGCCGGCGAACGAAGGGCGCGGGTACGTCCTGCGCCGGATCATGCGCCGGGCGATGCGTCATGCGCATATCCTCGGCGCCAAGGACCCGTTGATGCACCGGCTCGTCGCCAGCCTCGTCGCCGAGATGGGCGGGGCGTTTCCCGAGCTCGTCCGCGCACAGCCGCTGATCGTCGAGACGCTTGAGCGAGAGGAAACGCGTTTCCGCCAGACGCTCGACAAGGGACTGAAGCTGCTCGACGAGGCAACCGCGTCGCTCGGCACGGGCGACACGCTCGCCGGCGCTACCGCGTTCAAGCTCTACGACACCTTTGGCTTTCCTTACGACCTCACCGAGGATGCGCTGCGGCCGCAGGGAATCGCGGTCGACCGCGCCGGGTTCGACGCGGCGATGGCCGAGCAGAAGGCGGCTGCGCGCGCGGCGTGGAAGGGATCGGGCGACACCGCGTCGGACGATATCTGGTACGACATAGCCGAGGACAGCGGCTCCACCGAATTCACCGGCTATGCCGCGACGACGGGCGAGGGCGAGGTCGTCGCGCTCGTCCGCGACGGCGCCCGCGTCGACAGCGCCAACGCTGGCGAGAGCGTTGCGATCATCACCAACCAGACGCCGTTTTACGGCGAAAGCGGCGGGCAGGCGGGCGACAGCGGCAACATGACCAATACCGCCGGATTCACGGCAAGTGTAACCGACACGGGCAAGCCGCTGGGTCGCCTCCACGCGCATCACGCGACGGTCGAGGCCGGCACGATCAAGGTCGGCGACGTCGTCCACCTGGAGGTCGATGCCGCGCGACGGGATCGGGTGCGCGCCAACCACAGCGCGACGCACCTGCTCCACGCGGCGCTGCGGCGGCAGCTGGGCGAGCACGTCACGCAAAAGGGCAGCCTGGTCGCCGATGACCGGCTGCGTTTCGACTTTGCCCATCCCAAGGCGCTGAACGCCGAGGAGATCGCCAGCGTCGAGGCCGAGGTCAATCGCCACATCCGCGCGAACGACACGGTGACGACGCGGCTGATGACGCCCGACGACGCGATCGAAGCGGGGGCGATGGCCCTGTTCGGCGAGAAATACGGTGACGAAGTGCGCGTCCTGTCGATGGGCAAGGACAGCGATGCAGCCTGGTCGGTCGAGCTGTGCGGCGGCACGCATGTCGCTGCACTCGGCGATATCGCGCTGTTCAAGATCACCTCCGAAAGCGCGGTGAGTTCTGGCGTGCGACGCATCGAGGCGCTGACCGGCGAGGCGGCGCGCCAGTATCTGACGCACCGCGAAGACGCGCTCAAGGCCGCCGCGGCGAGCCTCAAGACCGCGCCCGAGGACGTGCCGGCGCGCGTTGCGGCGATGGCCGAGCAGCTCAAGAAGGCCGAGCGCGAACTGGCCGAGGCGAAGAAGGCGCTCGCGCTCGGTGGCGGGGCAGGGGGCGGCGACGCTTCCGAGGCTCCCGCGCCAGAGATGATCGGCGACGTTGCCTTTCTTGGGCGCGTCATCGACGGGCTTGACCCGAAGGGTCTGCGCGGCGCGATCGACGACATGAAGACGCAGCTCAAATCCGGCGTCGCGGCGCTGGTCGCGGTCAACGACGGCCGTGCGAGCGTCGCGGTCGGCGTCACCGACGACCTCACCGCGCGCATCAGTGCGGTCGACCTCGTCAAGGCCGCAGTCGCCGCGCTCGGCGGCCAGGGCGGTGGTGGCCGTTCCGACATGGCGCAGGGCGGCGGACCTGATGGCGGCAAGGCGGATGCAGCGATAGCCGCGATCACGGCCGGCTTGAATTAGGGCCTGGAGAGACCTTCGCCGTTGCGGCGATGCCTTACTCCACCCCCTTGATCTTCCCCCATTGCCGGGCGACGGTGTAGCCGAGATAGCCGGTGCCGAACAAAGCGTACAAAGGCTCCGGGATGCCGGCGAGATAGGCGTTCATGCCGTGGGCGATCGCCATCGCGGTGTCGGGCTGGACCGCGGCAATCAGGCCCATCGGGATCGCCCACAGCAGCAGCGCGTA
>CAZHWG010000324.1:0-2460 GCA_964535925.1 uncultured Sphingorhabdus sp. | reverse complement strand
GCGGGCTGACCGGGGCGACGTCGGTCTTGGCAAAGGTCGACGCCTCGCGCGGTTCGCGCATTTCCAGGAACGCAATGTCGAGCGCGTCGAGCGCCTTGGCCGCGGTCGTGAAGGTCGTCACCGGATCGCTGTCGTTGGTGCTCTGGACCACCCCGTTGGGCGACAGTCGGACCGCGGTGTGGTCTGCACCGACCTCGCCCGCCACCGCCGCGGTGACTTCGCGGAGCAGCCGCACGCGGTTGTCGGCGCTGCCGCCGTAATCGTCGTCGCGATCATTGGGCGTATCGCGAAGGAACTGGTCGATCAGATAGCCGTTGGCGGCGTGGATCTGGACGCCGTCGAACCCGGCACGCAGCGCGTTGCGCGCCGCCGTCACATAGTCGCCGATCACGCGCGGGATTTCGTTGGCGGGCAACGCACGCGGCGTCGCGTAATCCTGCTTGCCCGCATAGGTGTGCGCCTGGCCGTCGGCGGCTACCGCGACCGAGGACACCGGCGCCGCGCCGTCGAGAAAGCTGGGATGGACCAGCCGGCCCATGTGCCACAATTGCGCGAAGATGCGTCCGCCCGCTTCATGGACCGCGGCGACGACGGGCTTCCAGCCCTCCACCTGCTCTTCGGTCCACAGCCCCGGCGCGAACGGCCAGCCGAGGCCTTCCTTGCTGATGCCGGTGGCTTCGGAGAGGATCAGCCCGGCGCCCGCGCGCTGCGCGTAATACTCGCCCATCAACGGCGTCGGCACATGCGCCCTGGTAGCGCGGCCGCGCGTCAACGGTGCCATCAATATGCGGTTGGGCAAGACGAGGCCGCCGACGGTCACGGGATCGAACAGGCTGGGCGCGGCATCGGTCTTGCTGGGGGTCATGGAGCTTCGATCCTTTTGGTGGCGATACTTCGGCGGCGTCGCTAGAGCGGCGAACGCACCAATTGGGGACCCGCCTTGGCCGATTCAACCGCACATCCGGCCAGCCCGGGCGACGCGCCCGCCCTCGAATCGAGCGCGCCGTTACGGCATCCGTGGTTTGCCTTCACCGCCCTCGTGCTCGCCAACATATGCCTCGCCTTCGGCGCCCTGCTCGTCCGCTTTGCCGATACCGGTCCCGTCGCGGCGAGCTTCTGGCGGCTCGCGATCGCCGCGCCGTTCCTTGCGCTGATTGCATGGCGCACGCGCCAGCCGCTCGGCGGATTTCCGCGCAAGGTCGGCTGGATGATCGTCGCCGGCGGCGTGTTCTTTGCCGCCGATCTCGCCGCCTGGCACCTCGGCATCGTCCGCACCAAGCTCGCCAACGCGACGCTGTTCGGCAATTCGGCGAGCCTGCTGCTCGTCCTGTGGGGGATGGTCGTCCTCCACCAGATGCCGCGCCGGATCCAGCTCGTCGCGATCGCGCTCGCCTTTGCCGGCGGGGCACTGCTGATGGGCCGGTCGTTCGAGCTCAGCCCGCGCAACCTCGTCGGCGACCTGCTCAGCCTGCTCGCCGGGATTCTCTACACCGGCTATCTGCTCGCGCTTCAGAATGCGCGTGCGAAGCTCGGCAGCTGGTCGGTGCTCGCGGTCTCGACCTTTGCCAGCATCCCGATGGCGCTGCTCTTCGCGCTGGCGCTCGGCGAGAATATCTGGCCGACCGACTGGACGCCGCTGATCGCACTCGCGCTGTCGAGCCAGGTCGTCGGCCAGGGGTTGCTCGTCTATGCGCTGCCGCACTTTCGCCCGCTCGTCATCGGTCTCGTCCTGCTCGTCCAGCCGGCGATCGCCGCGTTCGCCGGGCTGGTCGTCTTCGGCGAGGCGATCGGCCCGTTCGAAGGCACGGGGATGATCGCGATCGCGGTCGCGCTGGTGCTCGTGCGCTGGCCCGAACGCAATCCCGCCTTGCCGCGCGCGAGGCCGTGACCTAGTTTCGCGTCATGGCCCAGACTGAAACACCTTCTTCGAATTCATTGGCCGACGATCCGACGCTCGACGAAATCCGTGCCGCGCTCGCTCCGCGCCTCGCGGGCGACGCCGCGTTCGACGGCTGGGGCAAGGGAGCGGTCGCCAGCGCCGCCAGCGCGCTCGGCATCGATCCCGACATCGCCGCGCTCGCCTTTCCCGGCGGCGCGACCGACATGATCGATGCCTGGTTCGGCTGGATCGACGACGAAATGACGCGCCGCCTGCCGCCTGAAAAACTCGGTGCGATGAAGATTCGGACACGCATCGCCGCGCTGGTCGAAACGCGGCTTGAAATCGTCGAAGGCAACATTGAGGCGCTGCGCCGCGCGCTCGCGATCCTCGCGATGCCGCAGAATCTCGCCAAGGGCGCGAAGCTCGGCTGGCGCGCTGCCGACACGATGTGGCGGCTGGCAGGCGACACCGCGACCGATTACAACCATTACACCAAGCGCGGCCTGCTCTCGGCAATCTACGCCGCGACGCTGACCGTCTTCCTCGACGACGACAGCGACGGCTTCGCCGACACGCGC
>CAZHWG010000323.1:0-2490 GCA_964535925.1 uncultured Sphingorhabdus sp. | reverse complement strand
TGTCGCTCATCTTTAGCTTCTATCGTCCTTAAAAAACTCATCGACCCCGGGCGCGTTGGCCCCGGGCGCATCAGCATCGCACGCATCAATCGGTCCGGCTCCGGCGAGGTCCGGGGTCGGTCCGGAATTTCGCGTGTCCTTACCGCATCCTAGATAATTTCGCCAGCGATCGAGGATCGCCGCCACCCGTGCCGCCGCGCGATCGTCGATCAGGGCGACGTGCACGACATTATCGCGGCCCAATGCCATAGATAGGGCGTCGCGGTCCACCGGCAAGATTTGTCCGGCCAGCCCGCTGCCCTCCGCGCCGCGCCCGACACGCCACGACTGGTCGCGTTTCGAGCGGCCGTCTGGCGAGGCATCGGCGGCATGGAGCAGCATCGCGACCTGGCCCGAGCGCGCCGCGCCGTCGACGCGGTCGGCACCGGTCAACAGCGTGCCGGCGCGCGCCTCGAGCCCCAGCCGGTCGAGCATTGCCGCCTGCAGGCGGACGGCGACATCGTCGGCCAGGGTCTCGGGAATGGTCACCGGTTCGCCCTTGAAGGCGCGCGCGAGCGCACCCTTGAGCTTGCCGTTGAGCCGCGCGGCTTCGAGTTCGTCGCGCGTGACCGCGATCCACGCACCGCGTCCGGGCGCTTTTGCCAAAACGTCGGGCGCAAGGCGACCGTCGGGGCCGAGCGCGAGGCGAATCATCGCGCCGCGCTCGTCCCGTTCGCCGGTCAGGATGCAGCGCCGCTCGGGCGGCGTTGCGATCTTGCCCTTACGCGTTACGCGTTGGGTGTCATTGGGAAGGGTCCGCAACCGCGTCCTCCCCTTCGGCCTTGGCGGCTGGCGCGTCGGACGAATCTTCGTCCTCGAACCAGTGCGCACGCGCAGCCATGATGATCACGTTGCCCTGTTCTTCGCTCAGGCCGTACTCGCCGAGCACTCCGCCCTTGTCCTCGGGGCGCGAACGCTGGTCGGGACGGCGGCGCGGTTCGGCGCGCTTTTTCTGGACGAGTTCGTCGGTGGCGAGATCGGCAAGATCGTCGAGCGTCTTAATCCCTGCCTTGCCGAGCGTGACGAGCATCGCCTCTGTGAGGTGCGGCATATCGGCCAGCGCATCTTCGACGCCCAGTTCGCGGCGTTCGGCGCGAGCGGCCTCCTCGCGGCGGTCGAGCGCTTCCTTGGCGCGGTTCTGCAGCTCTTCGGCGAGCTCATCATCAAAGCCTTCGATGCTGGCGATCTCGTCGGTCGCGACATAGGCGACCTCTTCGAGTTCGACGAAGCCTTCGGCGACGAGCAGCTGCGAAAGCGTTTCGTCGACGTCGAGCTCTTCCTGGAACATGCTGGTCCGCTCGAGGAATTCGCGCTGGCGCTTCTCGCTCGCATCGTCCTCGGTCATGATGTCGATCGCATGGCCGGTCAGCTGGCTGGCGAGGCGGACATTCTGGCCGCGACGACCGATCGCAAGGCTGAGCTGGTCCTCGGGCACGACGACCTCGATCCGCGTTTCTTCCTCGTCGATGACGACGCGGCTGACGGTCGCGGGCTGGAGCGCGTTGACCGCAAAGGTCGCGGTGTCCTCGCTCCACGGAATGATGTCGATCTTCTCGCCCTGCATTTCCTGGACGACCGCCTGGACGCGGCTCCCCTTCATGCCGACGCAGGCGCCGACGGGATCGATGCTGCTGTCGTGGCTGATCACGCCGATCTTGGCGCGGCTGCCAGGATCGCGGGCCGAGGCCTTGATCTCGATGATGCCGTCGTAGATTTCGGGGACTTCCTGCGCGAACAGCTTTTCCATGAAATCGGGATGCGCGCGGCAGAGGAAAATCTGCGGGCCGCGGTTTTCGCGACTGACGCTGAGGATCAGTGCGCGGACACGGTCGCCGACGCGGGCGACTTCGCGCGGGATCTGCTGGTCGCGGCGGATGACGCCCTCGGCGCGGCCGAGATCGACGACGACATGGCCGAATTCGACGCGCTTGACGACGCCGGTGATGATCTCGCCGGCGCGGTCCTTGAATTCCTCATATTGCCGCTCGCGCTCGGCTTCGCGGACCTTCTGGAAGATCACCTGCTTCGACGCCTGCGCGGCGATCCGGCCGAATTCGATCGGCGGCAGCGGATCGACGATGAAATCGCCGACCACGGATTTGGCGTCGAGCTTCTGCGCGCCTTTCAGATCGACCTGCTTGAAATGATCGTCGACCTCTTCGACGACTTCGACGACGCGCCACAGGCGCAGGTCGCCGCTCTCGGTGTCGATCTTGGCGCGGATGTCGTTCTCGGCGCCATAGCGCGCGCGCGCGGCGCGCTGGATCGCGTCCTCCATCGCTTCGATGACGATCGAGCGATCGATGATCTTCTCGCGCGCGACGGCGTCGGCGATGGCGAGCAGCTCGGCCTTGTTGGCGGAAATGGCGGTGGCCATGGCGGTTATCCTTCCTCGGTGATCGTATCGGCGACCTCGGCTTCGAGCGGCGCGGTTTCCTTGATGAGACGGTT
>CAZHWG010000322.1:0-2505 GCA_964535925.1 uncultured Sphingorhabdus sp. | reverse complement strand
GTCACAAAAAGAGACGACGCTCCTGCCCCAGATGATTTCAGCCAAATACTTGATTTAAAGTGCTAGTTTGCTGATCAGGTTTTTCGGCTACTGGACACGCATGGGATCGATGTCGAGATATTTGAAGGCCTGTGTCTGGAGGGGCGTTGGCGTTGAGTAGAGCGTGAAGCTGTGTTCGCCGTGGAACGGCGCACGCACGGTGTTGCGGACAAGCGTGCCGAGATGATCGAGTAGGGTGGAAAAAGCCATGACGGGCAAGCCGTCCGCGTTGAGCTTGCTGCTTTTCTTCGCCCTGGCAAGTTCTGAGGGCTCGGTCCTGGCGACCGGAGAAGACCGTTCAGCCTTGGCCTGATCGAGATCGGTATCATGGAACAGGAGCGGCGCGAGGGCTGTGCGCAGGTGCCATTCGACATGATAAGCGAGCATGCAGAGCAGAACATGGCCGCGCACGCGGTCGGGGTTCCAGTGGCGGATCGGCCGGATTTCCAGATCAGTCCTTTTCATTGACCGGAATGCGCGCTCTACGCGCGCCAGGTCCTTGTACGACTGAACCGCCTGGGCCGCACTCATCGCCTCGGCCGTAAGGCTGGTGCGGATTACATAGAGCCCGTCGAGCCGCGCTTCGGCGGTGATGCCATCGGTATCGCGGCGCCAGGACAGCGCGCCATCGCTGATATCGAGGATGAAGTGCTTGGCCATTTTGCGCTTGCCGAGCACCGCGCCAACGGCGAGCCCGATTTTGGCCGCGGTCTTGCCCGTCTTACCCTTGCGGTGGAGCCCGGCTGCAATCCGCTCCAGATTGCTTTCCGTGGCCACCAGCAGCGCCTCGCGCTTGCGCGCGCGCTCGTCTGCCAGCAGCGGATTGCGACAGACGATCAGCCGCTCACCGGGGAACTGCTTGGGCGCACTGATTTCGGCGAGATCACGATCATCGAACAGCGACAGCTGGAGCGGGCCATCCTCGGTTGCCAGTTGCTGGATCTGCTGGGAACGCAGGCACGAGATCCAGTCGATCCCGGCAGGCTTGAGCGTTTCGTCGATCCGTGCCGATGTGATCATCCCGCGATCCCCAACCAGCACCACCCGCGCCAGCTTGAAGCGGTCTTTAAGCTTTTCGACCTGTGCCGATACTGTCGCTGGATCGGCGGTATTGCCCTCAAACACCTCGACCGCCACCGGCAATCCCGCGCTCGTGCAGAGCAGGCCATAGACGATCTGCGGCCGGTCGCGGCGATGGTCGCGGCTGTAGCCGAACTGCGCCAGCGGGCATTTGCGCCCTTCCATATAGGAGGAGCTGACATCGTAGAGTACCAGCGTCCCGTCCTCGAGATGCCGCCGGGCCAGGCCATTCTCGATCCGCCGCTGCTGTCCCAGCAACCAGTCAAGTGCGGCATAGGCCTCGCGCTCGCCAACCTCGCCCAGTTCGAGCACTGCGCCCAGGCTGGTACAGGCCGTATCCGGCGATACCGCGCGGACAAAGCCCAGCTTCGAGCGCGGCGTCACCAGCCGGTCGACGATCATCGCCACAATCAGCGCGCAATGCCGCGCCGACGCCGCGTCGGTTGCCGTGCTCAGCATCAGCCGGTCGAGTGCGATCTTGCGGACCATCCCGAGCGCTGCTGCCACCGCGCCGTGCGGCAGGCTGCGCGCGATCCGCAATCCGTCCTCAGCGCCGTCACCGCCAACCACGATGCCGCCCTTGAGCAAACCCCGTAGCCCGTCGATCACCGCCTCGGGCAGCGCGCTCAGATTGGCCAGGGTCCGCTTCTTGACCCGTTTGCCTTCGCGGTAGCTCTCACGCAGCAGCACTGCCGGCGGCGAGCTGCGATTGGGGATGGCTTCGATGAACATGAACGAATCGAATCACAAAACGCGCAACAATGCAAGTCTTACATGGACACATTTTGCAATTAATTTCGCGCCAAAGCCCGCAAATCCGCCTCACACAGCGATTTTACCCCGCAAACTTCGGTTTAGGCGCGAACAGTTGATCAAATATAATGTCGAGGAGGTGGAGGGATATTGGTTCTCGAAGAAGTGCCGCTGTCTTCGTGCAGGGGTGGCAGCAGGAAAGGCGGTCTGGAAGGCGCACTTGATGCCGGGCTGAAGGCATTTGGTTTTTGAGGGGTATTATAATCAGTGCTTTGCGCTAACATCCTGCAATGCCCAATAGTTTGACCGCAAAAGATCCGCTCCATCCCGAGAACCTGAAGGCCAAGCAGCGCGAACTGCGCGGTGGGTTTCCGACACCACTGACCCTGCGGGTCCACCGTGCGATCAGCTGGCTGCGCCGCGCGGAAGGCAGCCATGATGATCTGGATGTGCGGTTCATTCTTTTGTGGATTGGCTTTAATGCAGCCTATGCTGGCGACCTCGACCGGGCGTTCGAAGATGGCAGCTCTGTGGGTAACGAGCGTGAAAAATTCGAGCAATTTTTCGGCGCAATGGTCGACATGGACAAACAAAACCGAATCTACGCGGTTATTTGGGAGCGATTCAGCCAAG
>CAZHWG010000321.1:0-2512 GCA_964535925.1 uncultured Sphingorhabdus sp. | reverse complement strand
AGGCGGAAATAATAGGGCACGCTCAGTTCGAGGCCGTTGACCCTATCGATCCCGATCGATGGCACCAGCAATCCGCTTTTACCTTCGTTGCCGATCCCGTGCGACAGGAAGGGGAGCGGGATCAGCGGCAATCCGAACAGTTCGACGCGCGCACCGTCGTAGCGCAGCCGGTCGCGCGCCTTGTCATAGGTGACGCGGGTTGCCTTGATCTGCCAGCTCGGCTGCTTGGGACAGCCGTCGGCATCGGTGACCGGACAGCCGGTATAGGCGGCGCGGCCGAATACCATGTCGCCATTGGCGAAGCGTTGCCCCCTGTTCGCCGCGATCCGGCCGCCTTGTTCGAACACGACCAGCAGGTTTTCGACCATCCCGTCGCGCAGGCTGTCGGTCAGGGTGATGCGGTCGCCATAGGCGGTATCGCCCGTCGGGCTGGTAATCGCGACATTGCCTTCGGCGACGATTTCGCCGCTCTTGCGATCCCAGCTGACGCTGTCGGCGCGCAGCCGATAGCCTTCGCGCGCCAGATACACCTCGTCCGCCGCGGTCACCCGGTCGGCTTCGCTGTCGTAATCGAGCATCCCGGCGTTGAAGCTGATCGTTTCCTCTTGGGCCGAATCGGGCGCAGGAGGGGAAGAAATGGCGTCAGCTTCGGTGGCTGGAAGCTCCGCCTCATCGGCCCGCGAAAGGTCCTGGCCCAGCGCTGGCTGGCTCAAGGCCAGCACGCTGGCTGCCGAAAGAAGCGAGACTGTCCGGACTGGCACATCGAACTCCGTGAATGGGCCGCAGGCTCGGCCTTAGCCTTTGCAACCCGCGAAGCTTCGCCCTATCTGCGTCGAGCCATTCAATCAACAACGCCGTCTAGAGGTTACCTTAATGAAATTCTCCTTCGCCGCTTCCGCACCATCTTCTGTCGATGCCGTCGCCTATCCGATCGCCCGCGACGGACTCGACGCCGCGGCTGGACGCCTGCCCGAAAAATGGAGCGGCTTGGTGCGCTCGGCTGCGCGCGCGGCTCGCTTCGATGGTCGTCGCAACGCCACGTTCGAAACCTCGGTCGGCGAAGGCGACGGCTCGCAACGGCTCGTGCTCGTCGGCATCGCCAAGGGCGAGCCGGCCGATCTCGAAGCCGCCGGCGGCGCGCTGGTCGCGCGTCTGCTCACCTCGGGCGTTATCTCGCTCGGCGTCGATTTTTCCGGCTCGCAGCTGTCCGACGGCGACATTGCCCGCTTCCTGTCGGGCATGCAGCAGCGCGCCTGGCGCATCGATACCTATCGCACGCGCATGAAAGAGCGCGACAAGCCGACGCTGACCGACATCGTCGTCGTTACGAGCAACGGAAAGTCGCCCGCTGAGTGGGCTCAGTCCGAGAGTCTCTACGAAGGCATCGCCTTCGCTCGCGAGCTGGTCTCCGAGCCCGCCAATATCCTCTATCCCGAAAGCTTCGTCGAACGCTGCCGTCCGTTGGCCGATCTCGGCATCGAAATCGACGTGCTCGACGAAAAACAGATGAAGTCGCTCGGCATGGGCGCGCTGCTCGGCGTTGCGCAAGGGTCGGTGCGGCCGCCGCGCCTGCTCGTCATGCGCTGGAACGGCACCGGCGACGATGTTGCCAAGCCCGTCTGCCTGGTCGGCAAGGGCGTCACCTTCGATTCGGGCGGCATCAGCCTCAAGCCCGGACCTGGCATGGAAGACATGAAGTGGGACATGGGCGGTGCCGCTGCGGTTGCTGGCGCGATGCGCTCGCTCGCCTCGCGCAAGGCAAAGGCGCATGTCATTGGAATTTGCGGGCTGGTCGAAAACATGCCCGACGGCAATGCCCAGCGCCCCGGCGATATCGTCGCGTCGATGTCGGGGCAGACGATCGAGGTCCTTAACACCGACGCCGAAGGGCGTCTCGTTTTGTGCGATGCGCTGCACTGGGCGCAGAAGACCTATGCGCCCGACACGATCGTCGATCTCGCAACGCTGACCGGCGCGATGATCGTCGCGCTCGGCCACGAACATGGCGGACTGTTCTCGAACGACGACGATCTCGCCAACGCGCTGTTCGCCGCAGGCCAGGAAAGTGGCGACAAACTGTGGCGCCTCCCGCTGGCGCCGGCTTACGACAAGCTGCTCGATTCGCCGATCGCCGACATGAAGAACATCGGTCCGCGCCAGGCTGGCTCGATCACCGCCGCACAGTTCATACAGCGCTTCATCGAACCTGGCGTGAAGTGGGCGCATCTCGACATCGCCGGCATGGTCTGGTCGGACAAGGACGGCCCGACCTGGGCGAAGGGCGCGACGGGCTATGGCGTGCGCTTGCTCGACCGCTTCATCGCCGCCAATCACGAAGTCTGAGGCGCGCA
Source organism: uncultured Sphingorhabdus sp. (assembly GCA_964535925.1). Taxonomy (GTDB): domain Bacteria; phylum Pseudomonadota; class Alphaproteobacteria; order Sphingomonadales; family Sphingomonadaceae; genus Flavisphingopyxis. The sequence goes on along the minus strand of CAZHWG010000321.1, from coordinate 161 downwards.
GGGCGGGCGAGTCCCGCCTTGCGGCCGGGCGCGTTCGCGGCTAGGGGGCCGCGCAAGCGCGCCGCTGGCGCGGCCATTTCCAGTTCATCCGACAGTGGAGCAATATCATGGCGGTTACCCGCACCTTTTCGATCATCAAGCCCGATGCCACCCGCCGCAAC
>CAZHWG010000320.1:0-2513 GCA_964535925.1 uncultured Sphingorhabdus sp. | reverse complement strand
GCGCGCCGAGGTCAGCGACGTCGCCACCGCGGTCTATGACGGTGCCGACGCGATCATGCTCTCGGCCGAAACGGCTGCCGGAGACTGGCCGGTCGAGGCGGTCGCGATGATGGACAAGATCGCCACCGCGGTCGAGGCCGACACCGGTTATGGCGCGCGCCTCCATTTTACCGAGACCTTGCCCGATGCGACCACCGCCGACGCGCTGTCGGCGGCGGCCGGCGGGATCATCGAGACGATCTCGGCCGACGCGATCATCTGCTTCACCTCGTCGGGGTCGACCGCGCGGCGCATCTCGCGCGAACGCCCCTCGGTGCCGCTGCTCGTCCTCACGCCCAAGCTCAAGACCGCGCGCCGCTCGGGCCTGCTGTGGGGCGCGCACGCGGTCTCGACGCGCGATATCGGCAGCTTCGAGGAGATGATCGCCAAGGGCAAGCGGATGGCGCTGCGCCACGGCATCGCCACCGCGGGATCGAAGCTGATCATGATGGCGGGGGTCCCGTTCGGCACGCCCGGATCGACCAACGTCCTCCACGTCGCAACGCTGACCGGCGACGAGCTCAAGGGCTTCGGCGACGAGGGAAGCGAGCGTTGATTCGGGTCAGGATAGCTGACCCTACGCGCGGTGCCGGCCCGCTCCCCCTCCCGGCCACCCAACGGAATTGTACGCTATGGGTGGCCGGGAGGGGGAGCGGGCTGGTGCCGTCTCCGCCGGAAGGCGGAAAATAATGGGACTTCCTGAATATTCCGGGCGGCTGACCGCCGGCTCCGAACACATCGACGAGCTTGGCCACGTCAACAATGCCGTTTGGGTCGAATGGATTCAGCAGGTCGCGGTCGCGCACTGGCGCGCCGCCGCGCCGGCAAGCCTCGTCGATGCCTATGTCTGGGTCGTCATCCGCCACGAGATCGATTATCTGCGCAGCCTCGGCCCCGGCGAAAGCGTCACCGCACGAACCTGGGTCGGCGATGCGCCCAAGGGCGCGCGCTTCGACCGCCACATGGAACTGACCGGCGACGACGGCAAGGTCCGCGTCCGCGCCAGGACGGTCTGGGCGATGCTCGACAAGGCCACCGGCCGCCCGCAGCGCGTCCCGTCCGAAATCGTCGCGGCGTTCAGCGCTTAGGACGGGGGCGTCTCGTCGCGTAACGGAACATCCTCGACCAGCGCCCGCTTGATCGCCTCGATCGCCTCGGGCGCGCAAATGAAGCCCATGTGCGGGCACGAAAGTTCGATTTCGCGGTCGCGTTCGTCGGGGGTGCCGCGCGCGCTGTCGGGCGAGACCAGCCCGTCCATCGGCGACCACAGGGCGATCGTCGGCACCGGCGGTTTCGCCGCGGGGTGCATCTCGATCGGCGGCGCATCGACCGGGTGGCGGGCGATCAGTTCGTAGATTCGCCAGACGTTGTTGGCGCGCGGACTGCCCGAGAAGGGCGATCCCATCGTCACCACGCGGCTGACCTTGTCGGGAAAGCGCTTGGCATATTCGCGCGCGTAGATGCCGCCCAGGCTCCAGCCGACCAGCGCGATCGGGCCGCCCGCCTTGGCGATCAGATGGTCGATCCGCGCATCGATCCGCTCGAGGACGTCGGCGGTCGCGCCCATGTTGCGTCCGTGCTTCCAGCGGTGGGCGCGAAATCCGCCGGCGTTGAGCGCCATGCGCAGCAGGCGCAGGCGATTGTCGGCAACCATGAAGCCGGGGACGATCATCACGTGCATGCCGCCGCCGACCTGGTGGCGCGAGCCGCGCTTGAGGTGCACCGCGCCGCGGATCCAGTCGGCAAGCACACCGACCTCGCGCAGCAGCAGCGGCAGCGCCGGGCCGCGATCGAGCGTTGCGCGATCGGGCGCGGGCGCGCTCAGAGCTGGTGCCCCGTGCGATCGCGCTTGGTCGCCAGATAGCGCTCGTTGTGCGCGTTGCCGGCCAGCGCGAGCGGCAGCCGCTCGATCACCGCGATACCCGCCGCCTCGAGCCGCGCGACCTTGTCGGGATTGTTGGTCAGCAGCCGCACCGCCGATATCTCGAGCAGGGCGAGCATCCGCGCGGCGATCGCGAAATCGCGCGCCTCGGCGGGAAAGCCGAGCCTGATATTGGCGTCGACCGTGTCGAAGCCCTGGTCCTGCAACTCGTATGCGCGCAGCTTGTTGATCAGGCCGATCCCGCGCCCTTCCTGGCGCAGGTAGAGCAGCACCCCCCAACCGGCATCGGCGATCCGCTCGAGCGCGCCATGGAGCTGCGGCCCGCAATCGCATTTGAGGCTGCCCAGCACGTCGCCGGTCAGGCATTCGCTGTGTAGGCGGACGAGCGGCGGCGTCTCGTCAGGCGTGCCGACGATCAGAGCGACATGCTCGTGCGGGTCGTCGATGCTTCGGAAGGCGACGATCTCGCTGTCGACGCTCGCCGTCACCGGCAGGCGCGCGCGCGCCGCGATGACCAACGCCGAGGGATCGGCAAACGCTGCGACCGCATCGCCATCGGTGTGGACCAGCTCGTTGTCGTCGCGGCTCGCCC
>CAZHWG010000319.1:0-2517 GCA_964535925.1 uncultured Sphingorhabdus sp. | reverse complement strand
AGACCACCGTGACCGGGATTGAAATGTTCCGCAAGCTGCTCGACGAAGGTCGTGCCGGTGACAACGTGGGCTGCCTGCTCCGCGGCACCAAGAAGGATGACGTCGAACGCGGCCAGGTGCTCTGCAAGCCCGGCTCGATCACGCCGCACACCGATTTCGATGCCGAAGTCTACGTGCTGTCGAAGGACGAAGGCGGTCGCCACACGCCGTTCTTCGCCAACTATCGTCCGCAATTCTACTTCCGCACGACCGACGTGACCGGTGAAGTCGTCCTCCCCGAGGGCACCGAAATGGTCATGCCTGGCGACAACGTTACGATCGGCGTCAAGCTGATTGCACCGATCGCCATGGACCAGGGCCTGCGCTTCGCAATCCGCGAAGGCGGCCGCACCGTCGGTGCAGGGGTTGTCAGCACGATCACCAAGTAATATAGGACTGCCAGCCGCTCGGATCGTGATTCGGGCGGCTGGTAGTTTTCGCTACATAAATTCGACGGTCGCCTCGGCCATCCGCAAGGATACGGGGCGATTTGTTTTGGCTCTTTCGCATCGGTAGACGGTTATGGAAACGCAGAACATTCGCATTCGCCTCAAGGCATTCGATCATCGGGTGCTCGACCAGGCAACGGGCGACATCGCCGAAACGGCGCGTCGTACGGGAGCTTTGATCCGCGGGCCCATTCCCCTGCCGACGCGTATCGAGAAATTCACGGTCAACCGCGGCCCGCACATCGACAAGAAGTCGCGTGAGCAGTTCGAGGTTCGTACCTACAAGCGGCTGCTCGACATCGTGCAGCCCACGCCGCAGACGGTCGACGCGCTGATGAAGCTCGATCTGGCCGCCGGCGTCAACGTAGAGATCAAGCTGGCGTAAGCCGGTTTCGGAGCACGATCGCCCCTCTGGGCGGCTCCGGGTTCCCGCCCTCGGCGGGGAGTTAATCGAATAGGTGGATACCGCCGGTCTTCCGGGCAGCGTCCCCCGTCTAGTTTCGCGGCACCTCGCGAAACGTTCAGCCCGGACGGGGCGATGCAATACATATGGGCTGGCAAGCACGCGGAATGGTCCGCGTGCCTCTGTTGGAAGGAATTGCATCATGCGCACTGGCGTGATCGCGAAGAAAGTCGGGATGACCCGCCTGTTTCAGGACGACGGCCGGCACGTGCCCGTCACCGTCCTCAGCCTCGAAGGCTGTCAGGTGGTCTCGGTTCGTGAACAGGAACGCGACGGCTATGTCGCCGTCCAGCTCGGCGCCGGCAAGGCGCGGGCAAAGAATGTCAACAAGCCACAGCGCGTCGCCTTCGGCCTCGCCGAGGTGGAGCCCAAGATGCGCGTCGCGGAATTCCGCGTCGCCGACGATGCGGTGCTCGACGTGGGCGCGGAAATCTCCGCCGACCATTTCGTCCCCGGCCAGATCGTCGACGTCACCGGCCATACCCAGGGCAAGGGCTTTGCCGGCGCCATGAAGCGCTGGAACTTTGGCGGCATGCGCGCGACGCACGGCGTCTCGGTCAGCCACCGTGCGCACGGTTCGACGGGTAACCGCCAGGATCCGGGCCGCGTGTTCAAGAACAAGAAGATGGCCGGCCACATGGGCGACCGTCAGCGCACCCAGCAGAACCTCGAGATCGTCCGCACCGACGTCGAACGCGGCCTGCTCTTCGTCAAGGGCTCGGTGCCCGGCTCGAAGGGCGGCTGGCTCGTCGTTCGCGACGCGGTGAAGCTCGCGCGTCACGCCGATGCACCGTATCCGGCCGGCATCAAGCAGGCTGCCAACCAGAATACATCCGCTCCCGCCGATACGCCCGCCGACCAGGCGCCGGCGACCGACGCGGCCCCAGCGCAGGAGTCTTGAACATGAAGGCGAAGGTTCAAACCCTCGACGGCAAGGCTGCAAAGTCGGACGTCGATCTCAATGATGCCGTTTTCGGCGTCGAGCCGCGGGCGGATATCCTCCACCGCGTCGTCACCTGGCAGCTCGAAAGCCGTCGCGGCACCGCTCGCGGCGCTCGTGAGCGTTCGGACGTTGCCCGCACCGGCAAGAAGTTCGGCAAGCAGAAGGGCGGCGGTACCGCTCGTCACGGCGATCGCCGTGCCCCGATCTTCATCGGCGGTGGTAAGGCGCACGGTCCTCGTGTCCGCGACTTCAACCCGTCGCTGAACAAGAAGATCCGCGCGCTCGGCATCAAGATGGCGCTGTCGTCGAAAGCCAAGGACGGCAAGCTCGTCGTGCTCGACAACCTCGACATCAAGGACGCCAAGACCAAGTCGCTCAAGGGACAGCTCGAACAGTTCGGTTTCGCCGGACGTGCGCTGTTCATCGACAGCACCGACGCGGCCAACGAGGCGTTCAAGAAGGCTTCGGCCAACCTCATCGGTATCGATACGCTCCCCGCGATCGGCGCCAATGTTTACGACATCCTTCGTGCCGACACGCTGGTCCTGACCCGCGCCGGCATCGAACAGCTGGAGGCGCGCTTCAATGGCTAAAAAGCAGAAAAAGGAAGTCGCCGCGCGGCA
>CAZHWG010000318.1:0-2521 GCA_964535925.1 uncultured Sphingorhabdus sp. | reverse complement strand
GACGCACATCGTCCCGCTGATGGTCGGCGACCCCGTCAAGACCAAGAAGATCAGCGACATCCTGCTCGCCGAATACGGCATGTACGTTCAGCCGATCAATTTCCCGACGGTCCCGCGCGGGACCGAGCGGCTGCGCTTTACCCCCGGTCCGACGCACAACGAGGCGATGATCCGCGCACTCGTCGGTGCGCTGGTCGAAATCTGGACGCGCGAGGAGCTGCGGCTGGCGGCATAACCGCCGGATCGGACCGGCTTTGCCTTCGCGTCGTAATGAGCGACGATAGGAGGACACGGTATGACGATGATTTCGAGCCTGCGCTGGAAATTCGCCGATCCGGTCCACCGGACGTTCGTGGCCGAACGCCTAAAGGGACTTAAGCAGGCGCTGCGCTCCCAGATCCACGGCACCACCGACGAGCGCAGCCTGCGTCTCGCGACATGGAACCTGATGCACTTCGGCGATGGCGGCGGCTATCGACGCACCGAAGAATCGATGCTCTACATCGCCGAGATTATCGACCATTTCGATCTTGTCGCAGTCCAGGAGGTCAACCGCGACCTGACCGCGCTTGAAACCTTGATCGACAACCATCTCGGCGACCGGTGGGACTATCTCGTCACCGACACCGCCAGTTGGCGCAAGCGCGACCGCGATGCGGGCAACCAGGAGCGGCTGGCCTTCCTCTATCGCAAATCGAAGGTCCATTTCTGCAAGGAAGTCGGGGAAATCGTCCTGCCCAAGGGACAGGAGATCGCCGCACCCGGAGAGGAAGGCATCACCGCCAAGGTCCAGTTCGCGCGTACCCCGTTCAGCGTCGCGTTTCGCTCTGGCTGGCTCAAGTTCAAGATTTGCACGGTCCATATCTTCTACGGCGATGCCGGCAAGAATTCGCCCAAGATGCGGCAACGGCGTGACGAAATCGCACGGATCGCCGAATTTCTCGCCTCGCGACAGGAAGACGAGGGCCAGGCGCTGGTCGATCGCGCCAAGCAGGCGGGCTGGACCGAGCCCGAGGACGCCCGCGCTGGATCGAATTACATTTTGCTTGGCGATTTCAACATCGTGTCGCCCGAGCATGAGACGATGAAGGCGTTGATCGATGCCGGGTTCAGCGTGCCCACCGAACTTCACGCGACCAACCTCGATTCGACCCATTATTACGACCAGATCGCGATAAAGGCCGCCGAACCGGGCTTTTCGATCCTCCATTCGGGAGTGTTCGACATGCTCGCCCACGTCTATCGCGACGCCGACGCCGATCACTACGTCGATCACGTCAAACCCGCCGCCTTCGCCAAGGACAGCAAGGGCAAGCCGCGCAGCCGCGACCAGCAGATCACGTACTTCAAGCGGACCTATCGGCGAAACCAGATGTCGGACCACAAGTTGCTGTGGTGCGAAGTTTGCGTCGATTATTCGGACGAATACCTCGCCGACATCATAGCGTCCTGAGCCGCGAACGACGCAGGAGCATTCGCCAGCATCGCGAGATAGACGGCTGCATCGACATTGCCGCCCGACAGCGTGACGAGCGTGTGGCGGCCCGGCGCGACCTTGCCCGTCATCACCGCCGCGAGCGCGACCGCACCGCCGGGTTCGAGGACGAGTTGGAGACGCTCGAAGGCGAGGCGCATGGCGGCCTGCGCCTCGGTATCGCTGACCGATACCGCCTTGGCCTGGTGCGCGCGCAATATATCGAACGTCAGCGGCGAAACGCGCGGCGTCTGCAGCGCGTCGCACAGGGTATCGGGGGCGTCGGGCGCAACGGGAACGATCGCCCCGCCGCGCAGCGAAAGGCCCATGTCGTCCCAGCCGTCGGGTTCAACGATGGTGACCGCCGCTCCGGGCAGCGCGAGCACGGTCCCGCTCGCCAGCCCGCCGCCGCCGCAACAGGCGACGACATGATCGAAGGTCGCGCCATCGGTCTGCGCGGCGAGCTGCGCTGCCGCTTCGATGCCAAGGCTCCCCTGCCCCTCGACGATCCACGGATCGTCGAAGCTCGGCACGACGGTTGCGCCGCTCTCGCTTGCCAGCGCGGCGGCGATATTCTCGCGCGATTCGCTGCGGCGGTCGTAGGTCACGACGTTCGCGCCGAGATCCCTGGTCGCCTGCATCTTGGCCTGCGGGGCGTCGGCGGGCATGACGATCGTCGCGGCAATGCCGAGACGTCGCGCCGCCCAGGCGACGCCCTGCGCATGGTTGCCGCTGGAAAAGGCGACGACGCCACGCGCGCGCTCCGCATCGGACAGGTCGGTCAGCCGGTGCCAGGCGCCGCGAATCTTGAACGCACCGATCGGCTGCAGCCCCTCGGCCTTGCACCAGATCGTCACGCCGTCGATGGTGAGTGGCAGCAACGGCGTCGGCGGCAGGATCGCCGCGATCTTGGCGGCGGCGCGCGCGACACCGGCGCGCGATGGCACGCGAAGCGGTGAAACAAGATCGGCTGGGCTTTGTTCTGTCATCACGTCCCCCTATAGGCGGCGGCGAAGCATTGAACAGGAGGCAGATTTGGGCAAGGTT
>CAZHWG010000317.1:0-2527 GCA_964535925.1 uncultured Sphingorhabdus sp. | reverse complement strand
CTGCAGCTTACCGAAGGTGATGATCTGCGCGACGTGATCGTGGCCATATTTCGCCTGCACGTAGCGGATAACCTCGCCCCGGCGGGTTTCGCAGAAGTCGATATCGAAGTCGGGCATCGACACGCGTTCGGGATTGAGGAAGCGTTCGAACAGCAGGCCGAGCTTGAGCGGATCGAGCCCGGTGATCGTCAGCGACCAGGCGACGACCGAGCCGGCACCCGAACCGCGACCCGGCCCGACCGGGATGTCGTTGGCCTTGGCCCATTTGATGAAGTCGGCAACGATCAGGAAATAGCCGGGAAAACCCATCTGGATGATGACGTCGAGCTCGAAATCGAGCCGGTCGAGATAGACCTGGCGCTCCTCGGCGGTCATCTCGCCATAGAGCGACAGGCGCTCGGCCAGCCCGGCGTGCGCGTCGAGGCGCAATTGTGCCGCCTCGGCATCGCGATCGCCCGCGAGGCTTGGCAGGATCGGGTCGCGATGCGGCGCGGCTACCGCGCAGCGATGCGCAACGACGACGGTGTTGCGGATCGCTTCGGGAATGTCCGAGAACAGGTCCTCCATCGCCTCGGCAGACTTGAGCCACGCCTCTGGCGAGGATTTGCGGCGGTCGTCGCTTTCGACGTATGACGACTGGGCGATGCATAGCATCGCGTCGTGAGCGGGATGGAAGCCGGGTTCCTCGAAACAGCACGGGTTGGTCGCGACGAGTGGCAGGCCGTGGGAGTCGGCGAGCGCGATCAGTGCGGGTTCGGCGGCGGTCTCGTCGGCGTCGCCGCGACGGCACAACTCGAGATAGAGGCGGTCGCCGAACACGTCCTTGAGGCGAGCGAGATAGCGGTCTGCGGCATGTTGCTGCCCCTGAGCGAGCATTCGCGTCAGACCGCCCTCGCCCCCCGCGGTGAGGCAGATCAGCCCCGCATTGTAGGTTTCGAGCGCCTCAAAGGTGACATGTGGATCGCGTTCGACCGGGCGATCGAGATGCGCCGCCGAAACCAGCTTGCACAGATTGCCATAGCCCGTCTCGTCCTGCGCATAGAGCGCGAGCCAGTCGGTCGTCGGTTGTGCGCCATCGGGCGTGTCAGGTCGGGCCACAGCCAGCATCGTGCCGATGATCGGCTGGACACCGCTCGCCATGCACGCGTCGGAAAACGGCATTGCCGCGTAGAGCCCGTTGCGATCGGTCAGCGCGACCGCGGGAAAACGGCGTTCGGCCGCGGCCTTGCCGATCGCCTTCGGGTCCATCGCCCCGTCGAGCATCGTAAAGCTGGAGAAGACGCGTAAGGGGACGAGGGAGGCATGCGACATGGTTGGGCGCACCCTAACGCCCGGCGCGCGATTCGGGGAAGCGAATTGCTCGGCTTTCTGGCGCGCGCGCCCTAGCCGGGCCGGCGGCGGTAGATAAAGTCGAACGAGGGCTGCCAGCTGAGGCCGAAATCGGTAGATTGCTCGCCATGCTGGCGCACCGACCCGTCGGGCTGAAGGGAGTATTGCATCCGTACTAGCGCATCGCGGCCGGACCCCAGCAGGTTGGGCCATAGTCCGGTGAGGACCATCGTCTCACCCGACAGGCCGCCGCTGAAATCGACCCGCGTCCCCGAAGAGTCGACCCACGCCTGCCGCCATGACCGTGCGTCGCTGTCGTAATTGCTCAAGCTCCCGCCGCCGGTGCCGCGAAACGGCATCCAATTCTCACGGATCGCGCAGCCCCCGTAGAGGCTTTCGATCCGGCTCGTCGCGACCTGGACGTCGCTATCGTTGCGGAAAACGTCCCACTCGCCGATCCAGAAATCGAACTGGTGGTAAGCATCGCCGATGCACGGCGAAGCTTTCGGTGCGGGCTGGATAGCAGCGCTTTGCGCCGATGCAGGATCAGCGTCCTGCTTCGCCCCGGGTGCTGCGACGAGCAGGGCGATCATGCTGGCGGCTAGGACAATCATCATGCGCCTTCCTCCTGATGCGAAGGTGACAGCTGCGCGATTGGCTTGCAAGCCTTAGACGAGCACGCCCTCGTGCAGCCGCTCGACGCGGTCCATCCGGGCCGCGAGCGCTTCGTTGTGCGTCGCCACCAGCGCCGAGGAGCCGTGGCCGCGCACGAGGCTCAGGAACTGGTCGAACACGATCGCGGCGGTCTTTTCGTCGAGGTTGCCGGTCGGTTCGTCGGCGAGGATCAGTCGCGGCCGGTTGGCCAGCGCGCGCGCCACCGCGACGCGCTGCTGCTCGCCGCCCGACAGCTTGCTCGGCTTGTGATCGACGCGCTCGGCAAGGCCGAGACGGCCGAGCAGCTCACTCGCGCGTTCGGCCGCCTCGCCCGCGCTGCGGCCGTGGATCAGCTGCGGCAGGATGACGTTCTCGAGCGCGCTGAAATCGGGCAGCAGGTGATGGAACTGGTAGATGAAGCCCAGCTTGTCGCGGCGCACGACGGTGCGTTCGTGGCTGTCGAGCTTGGCGACTTCTTCGTTATCGATGCGGATCGAGCCGCCGAAGCCGCCTTCGAGCAGGCCGACCGCCTGGAGCAAGGTCG
>CAZHWG010000316.1:0-2531 GCA_964535925.1 uncultured Sphingorhabdus sp. | reverse complement strand
TTCCAAGGCTGCGTCGGTTCATGCCAGCGAGCATCCGTATCGACCCGATGAGGACCGCGAGGTCGCGGATATCGCGATGAAATGGGACAAGAGCGCGCGTGCCCGCTTCGAAATTGCCGCCACCGGCGACGCGCCACGGCCGATTTTCGTCACCGGATTGCCGCGCTCGGGCACCACGCTGGTGGAGCAGATCATCTGTGCGCACAGCAGTGTCGATGACGGCAGGGAGCTTGGTCTGCTCACGCATCTCCACGAGGATATCAGGGGCAACGAGCCCGACGACCTTTCGGCCTATCTGAAGGCAGGCCATTCGCTCGACGAACTGCGCGATACCTATCTCGATCTGCTCCGGCAGAGGCTGCCGGGAGATGCTCGTGTGGTCGACAAGACGCTGCGCCTGAGCCGGGGCATGGGCCTTCTGCAAGGCATCCTGCCGGACGCTCCGCTGGTCTGGCTTCGCCGCGACCCGCTCGATTGCGCATGGTCGTGCTTTCGCACCTGGTTCGGGCGGCGCAACGATTGGAGCTGGACCCAGGAGGGGATCGCCGAGCATTTCCGGCTGGAGGACCGCCTGGTCGATTTTTGGGCGAGCGAACTGGGCGAGAAGATCCTCTTCGTGCCCTATCGCGAACTGGTCGAGGAGCCCGCGCGGTGGACCGACAGGATCAGCGCGCATTGCGGTCTAACGGTCGAGCCGGGCCAATATCAGCCGCACAAGGCGACCCGCACGGTCACCACCGCAAGCGCAGCGCAGGTCCGCGAACCGATCAACCGCAAGGGGATCGGTTCGGCCGAACCCTATCGCGAATTCCTGGGTTCCTTTATCGATGCCTATGCAGGCGAGGCCTAGGCGACGCGCAGGACCAACGCCCCGTCTCCCTCGTCGACCTTGATCGTCGATCCGTCGGGCACCTCGCCGCGCAGGATCATGTCGGCGAGCGGGTCCTGGACGTATTTCTGCACCGCGCGCTTCAACGGCCTTGCCCCGTAAACCGGGTCGTAGCCGACACGCCCCAGCCAGGCCCGGGCCGCCTCGGTCAGGTCGAGCGTCACCTTGCGGTCGGCGAGCAGCTTCTGCACCCGCCCGACCTGGATATCGACGATGCCCGCCATGTGTTCCTGCGCGAGCCGGTGGAACAGGATGATCTCGTCGAGCCGGTTGAGGAATTCGGGCCGGAAATGCGCGCGCACGACTTCCATCACCTGCGGTTCGACGCTGGTCACGTCTTCGCCTTCCTTGAGCCCGGTGAGGTACTGGCTGCCGAGGTTGCTGGTCAGGATGATCAGCGTGTTCGAAAAATCGACCGTGCGGCCCTGGCCGTCGGTCAGCCGCCCGTCGTCGAGCACCTGGAGCAGGATGTTGAAGACGTCGCCATGGGCCTTTTCGACCTCGTCGAACAGGACGACCTGGTAAGGGCGTCGCCGCACCGCCTCGGTCAGCACGCCGCCTTCTTCATAGCCGACATAGCCCGGCGGCGCGCCGATCAGCCGCGCGACCGCGTGCTTTTCCATGAACTCGCTCATGTCGATGCGGACCATCGCGCTGTCGTCGTCGAACAGGAAGCCCGCCAGCGCCTTGGTCAGCTCGGTCTTGCCGACACCGGTGGGGCCGAGCATCAGGAAGCTACCGAGCGGGCGGTTGGGATCCTGCAAGCCGGCGCGTGAACGCCGCACCGCGGTCGACACCGCCTTGACGGCTTCTTCCTGGCCGATCACGCGCTTGCCGATCGCGGCTTCCATGCCGAGCAGCTTCTCGCGCTCGCCCTCCATCATCCGGTCGACCGGGATGCCGGTCCAGCGCGACACGACGCCGGCGATGTCATCGGCCGTGACCTCTTCGCGCAGCATCGCCCCTTCGGAGGCAACGCCCGCCTCGGCGAGCTTGCGCTCGAGCTCGGGGATCGTGCCGTAGCTCAGCTCGCCCGCCTTGGCGAGGTCGCCGCCGCGTTGCGCCTGTTCGAGCTCGAGGCGCGCGGCATCGAGCTGTTCCTTCAGCCGCGATTCGGCGTGGATTTTGTCCTTCTCGCCCTGCCAGCGTGTCGTCAGCTCGCTCGACTGCTGCTCGAGATTGGCGAGCTCGTCCTCAAGGCTGGCGAGCCGATCCTGCGACGCCTTGTCGCTTTCCTTTTTCAGCGCCTCGCGCTCGATCTTGAGCTGGATGATCCGCCGATCGAGTGCCTCGATCTCTTCGGGCTTGCTCTCGACCTCCATACGGATGCGGCTCGCCGCCTCGTCCATCAAGTCGATCGCCTTGTCGGGCAGGAAACGGTCGGAGATATAGCGATGCGACAGCGTCGCCGCGCTGACCAGCGCGCTGTCGGTGATGCGGATGCCGTGGTGCAGCTCGTATTTTTCCTTGAGTCCGCGCAGGATGCTGATCGTGTCCTCGACCGTTGGCTCGCCGATAAAGACCGGTTGGAAGCGTCGCTGAAGCGCGGGGTCCTTCTCGACATGCTTGCGGTATTCGTCGAGCGTGGTGGCGCCGATGCAATGCAGCTCGCCTCGCGCCAGCGCGGGTTTGAGGATATTCG
>CAZHWG010000315.1:0-2546 GCA_964535925.1 uncultured Sphingorhabdus sp. | reverse complement strand
GTCGTAGCCCTGGTCCGGCTCGGCGACGTGCCAGGCGTCGTAGAGGTCGGCGAGTTGTTTGATGACGCCGATCGTGCGGTTGTGAGCCGAGCCGAGCGCGGCCTCGAAGATGGCCGCGAGGATCCCGAAATATCGACGGGCCTGCCCGAATGGGCCCACGACGACGCCGAGCTAGCCGACCTGTGGATGCGCTATGGCATCGCCGACCGCCGCCGGCGCGACAGCTGGCATGCGCCGATGATCATCGCCGCCGACCTGCCGGTCGAGACACAGGCGGCGCTTACCGAATGCGTCGCAAGCGCGCATCTCTCTCAGCATCCCGATCCGGCGGCACAGGCCGAAAGCTATGTTCGCGCATGCGCCGCATCGGTCTCGCTCTATCGCGAGGAGACGGGAATTAGTCTCGCCGCGGCACGCCTGATCGACGCGGCGCTTGCCATTCGCTCGCCGTCCGCGCTGATTCAAGACCTGATTGCCTGCGCCGCGTGGCCGGCGATCATTGCGCTGGTCAGCCGCTTCAGCGGGACCGACCAGAGCGACACGACGATCTTCCTGTGCATCGCGACCGCCGACGAAATTGCGACGTGGCTCGCGCCCAGCGAACTCGACGAGCGTGCCGTCGAGGCGCTTCGCCACGCGATAGAAAGCGTTGGACCGCCGCGCGGCGACGGACGCGGAGACTTTAGCGTTGGCGGGCTGGGCGATGACCATGACGTCGCATCGCCGGTCGAGCGAATCGTGCGCCTCGCCGAACGCTATCGGGACCCGTCGCAATGACCGATGAGACGATCAAGGCGCGGGTCGACCGCGAGGGACGGCTGGTCAATGCCGATGCTGCGCTGGCGCATTTGCAACAGCGCGCCGGGGGCAAGTTGCCGGGACCGATTGTCACGCCGCAACTTGCCGCCGTCGTTGCCACGGCCTTGCGACTCAATGCACCGATGCTGCGTCCGGTCTATGCCGGTGAGGCCGATTTCGACCTGCGTTTCTGGGTCCGCATCGTGCCCGACACCGACGGCGCCGAGCTGACACTGTCAGGCTGGAGCGAAGAGGCCAAGCTCCGTCCGCAGCTCAGCCAGGACCCATCCTTCCCGCTCGACGGCCCCGGCTGGACCTTCGAGTGCGACGGACGTCTCGCGATCCTTGGCCTGTGGGCGGAGGGAGCCGCGGCGCGTATCCGCACGCGCGACTGGGTCGGCAAGACGCTCGACGAGCTGTTCGAGCCGGTTGGTGCCGAGACGATCGCCGACACACTCGCGCGCGGCGAAACCGTCGACGCGCTTGCGGTCGATGTGTTGATCGACGGCGTCGTCGCGCGGGCCGAACTCAATGCGCGTCCCGCGATCGCGGCCGACGGATCGCTGTCGGGCGCGGCGGGCAGCCTGACGCTTAAACGCGGAAAGCGGACCGGGGGCCGAAGCGGGGCGGCCTATCTGCCGGGTAACTGGGGTGCACTCGACCGGCGGATGGACGAGGCCTTGCGCCTGCCGATCGGCCGGATCATCGCCCATGCCGAAACGATCGCGCGCCGCGTCGAGGGACCGATTGCCGACGATTACGCGGGCTATGCCGGCGACATCGCCTCGGCGGGCAAGCACCTGCTCGGGCTGATCGACGATCTCGCCGACCTCCAGGCGATCGAACGCGAAGGCTTCGAGGTTGCGCACGAACGCGTCGACCTGGCCAAGGTCGCGGCGCAGGCGGCGGGATTGTTGTCGATGCGGGCGGCGGAGAAGCGCATGAAGATCGTTGTCGAACACAGCGATCAGGCCGCGCTTGCGATCGGCGAGTTCCGTCGCGTCCTGCAGATCCTGATCAATTTCATCGGCAACGCGGTGCGCTACGCACCCGACGACACGACGATCACCGTGGAAACCGCGGTCGATCCCGATAGCGGCAAGGTACGCGTCACGGTGATCGACCAGGGGCCCGGGATTGCCGCCGAGGACCAGGCGCGGATTTTCGACAAGTTCGAGCGGCTCGGGCGCCGCGATCACGGCGGTAGCGGCCTTGGCCTTTACATCTCGAACAGGCTGGCGCGCGCGATGGATGGCAATGTCAGCATCGACAGCGCGCCAGGCGAAGGCGCGCGGTTCACCCTCGCCCTACCGCGCTGGCCGGAATGACCGCGCCCTAGCGCTTGTCGACAGGAACGTAATCGCGCTGCGTCGGGCCGGTATAAAGCTGGCGCGGTCGGCCGATCTTCTGCGCGGGATCCGAAATCATCTCGTTCCACTGCGCGACCCAACCCACGGTGCGTGCCAGCGCGAACAACGCAGTGAACATCGTCGTCGGGAAACCGATCGCCGAAAGGATGATGCCCGAATAGAAATCGACGTTCGGGTACAGTTTCTTCTCGATGAAATACGGGTCGTTGAGCGCAATTTCCTCGAGCTTGCGCGCAACGTCGAAGACCGGATCGCTGACGCCCAGCTTGGCGAGCACCTCGGTCGCGGTCTGCGCCATCACCTTGGCGCGCGGATCGTGGTTCTTGTACACCCGATGGCCGAAACCCATCAGACGGAACGGATCGTTCTTGTCCTTGG
>CAZHWG010000314.1:0-2550 GCA_964535925.1 uncultured Sphingorhabdus sp. | reverse complement strand
TTATCGCGCGGGCGTCAGTTTCATCAGCCGCGCGTTCCTGCCGTCTTCGAGCAGCCAGACCGCGCCGTCGGGGCCTTGCTCGACTTCGCGAATGCGCGTGTCCATGTCCCATTGGTCGGCCTTGCGGGCGGTGGTGCCGCTGGTCGAAACGCGGATCAGCGCCTGGCCCGACAGGCCGCCGAGCAACAACGAATTCCGCCACGCGGGGAACATGGTGCCGGTGTAATAGATCAGGCCCGCAGGGCTGATCGACGGGTTCCAAAATATTTCGGGCGCCTTGAAACCGTCGCCCGGCGCATGGTCGGGAATGTCGCGCCCGTCGTAATGGCTGCCGTTCGACGCGAGCGGATAGCCGTAATTGGCCCCGCGCTCGATCAGATTGACCTCGTCGCCACCCTTGGGTCCCATTTCGTGCTCCCACAATCGCCCGTCGGGCGCGAAGGCGAGACCGAGCGCGTTGCGGTGACCATAGGACCAGATCTGCGCCGACGCGCCGCCGCGATCGGCAAACGGATTGCCCGCCGCCGCGCTGCCGTCGAGGTTGAGACGCAGGATCGCGCCGAGGTTGGTGGAAAGATCCTGCGCCGGATCGAATTTTTGCCGCTCGCCCGACGAGAGGAACAGGTATTTACCGTCGGGCGAAAAGGCGATGCGGTGCGAATAATGGCCGCGCCCGGTTGTCTTGTCCTGCCGCCAGATGACGTTGAGCCCCTGAAGCTCGCAGGCATCGGCCTGCTCGCAGACCAGCGTGCCGCGACCCAGCACCGCGCCACGGGTGTTACCTTCGCCCGCCTCGACCCAGCTCAGGTACAGCGTGCCGCCGCTCGTCTTGCCGGCCGGCCAGTCGGGCGCGAAGGCGATGTCGCCGAGGCCGCCCTGACCGCCGTAATCGACGCGCGGCAGGCCGCGATCGATCGAACCCAGTCGATTGGTGCGCGTATCGACCCATTTGACCGCGCCGCCTTGCTCGGTAACGAACAGCAGGTCGGTGCCCGGCATGAACGCCATCGCCCAGGGTTCGTCGAAGCTGCCATGTTCGGCGATCGCGAAGGGCCGGGCCGATGTGGTGGCGGCGTCATCGGCTGTCGCCGACTGCCCGTTGGCAACGCTTCCCGCATTGCAAGCGCCGAGCGCGATGAAGGATGCGGCGAGAAGGAATGGGTAGGCGAAACGAGCGTTCATGAGGTTGTCCTTGAGAGGCGGATTGGCAAAAGTTTCATAGCGACAATACGAAGGCGGCGGAACCGCGGTTGCATCCTTGGACGTTGCCGAGGCTATTTCTTGTCTCGCCATTCGCGCGCGTAGGTCGATTCCTCGCCATATTGTGCGGTGCCGCCGCGGCCTGCTCGGATCCGCACCGCGAAGGGCAAGGGAATGATGAAGTCGAGCGAAAACGCGTCGGTCATCGACGGGCACGCCTTGGCGGTCAGTCCCGGCAAGCCCCGCGCACCCGACAAATCCCCTTGCCAACGCCGCCTCCACGGCCTATCTAGAAGCCATCCTGAAATGGTCACGATTTTTCAGGCTGGCGCCGCAAGGGGCCGGCACGGAGCCTCGCTGCCGTTTCGCACCGCATTTACCGAAGGACGCCATTTGTCGCTGACCGATGACCTGACCCCGATGATCGCCGCCGAGGCGCAAGCGCTCGGTTTCGACCTCGTGCGCGTCAAGCTGTTCGCCGGCGATGACCGGACGCTGCAGGTGATGGCCGAACGACCCGACACGCGCCAGCTGACGATCGACGATTGCGGCGCCCTGTCGCGCGCGATTTCCGAGCGTCTCGACGCGCTCGAAGAGGCGGGCAAGGATCCGATCGACGGGACCTACCGGCTCGAAGTCAGCTCGCCGGGGATCGACCGCCCGCTGACGCGGCGCGCCGATTTCGCCGACTGGGCGGGTCACGAGGCGCGCATCTCGGTTGTCGAGGCCGTCGACGGGCTCAAGACGGTCAAGGGCGATATCGTCGGAATCGACGGCGACATCGTCACGATCGCAGACAACAAGCATGGAACGCAGAAGATCGCGTTCGACAATATCCATAGCGCGAAGCTCAAGCTGACCGACGCGCTGATCGCCTCCACCGCTCCGCTCGCGCAAGACGGCGCGGAATTCATCGAAGAAGAAGGACAGGACTGACATGGCCAATGCCATTTCCGCCAACAAGGCCGAATTGCTTGCGATCGCGACTGCGGTCGCCAACGAAAAGCTCATCGACAAGTCGATCGTCATCGAGGCGATGGAAGAGGCGATCCAGCGCGCCGCGCGCGCCCGCTTCGGCCAGGAGAACGATATCCGCGCGAAACTCGACCCGCAGACCGGCGACCTTCGCCTGTGGCGCGTCGTCGAGGTCGTCGAAGAGGTCGAGGACCATTTCAAGCAGGTCGACCTGAAACAGGCGCAGAAGCTCCAGGCCGATGCCGCTGTCGGCGACTTCATCGTCGATCCGCTGCCCGCGATCGACCTCGGTCGCATCGACGCGCAGAGCGCCAAGCAGGTGATCTTCCAGAAGGTCCGTGATGCCGAGCGCGAGCGCCAGTACGAGGAATTCAA
>CAZHWG010000313.1:0-2560 GCA_964535925.1 uncultured Sphingorhabdus sp. | reverse complement strand
CGGCGCGGACGCCACCTGCCTCGAGCGCGCCCTGCGGACGGTAGGCGCGCGGCGTGCCCGTCAGGTTGCCGGTCGGCGGCTTTTCCCAGATATGCGGCGGCGGCAGGAAGCTTTCGGGGACCTCGTCAAAGGTCCCGTGGATCCAGCCATGCCATTCGGGGGGGATCTGGCTGGCATCGTTGGCGCCGGCATAGATCACCCAGCGGCGCTTGCCGTCTTTCGCCATGAAATAGGTGTTGCCCGCAACGTCTTCGCCAACCTTGTTTCCGAATCGCCAGCTATTTAGCGCGGTGCCGATCGTGGCGCCGTCCCACCAGGTGAATATCTTGCCGAGGAAGCTCATGGCGCGGCGTTTAGCGCCACTGTCGCCCTGCTCGCAACCGAAAAGCCGCGCTCACGGCGTCGGCAGCGCCCAGTCGACCGTCGCGCCTTCATCGATCCCCAGCCGTTCGGCGGTGCCGCCCGCCAGTTCGAGCACGGCGGCGACCTCGCCACCGCTGGCGACGGGTATCTCCGACATCGGCACGGTATTCTCGGCGATCCTGTCGATCGTCCCGTCGCTGCGGACGAAAACGATGTCGAGCGGGATCAGCGTGTTCTTCATCCAGAAGCTGGCGTATTTGGGCTGGGGAAAGGGGAACAGCATCGCCGCATCGGGTGCCAGCGCCTTCCGGTACATCAGCCCCTGCTCCTGCTGCTCGGGCGTCGCCGCGAGCTCGGCGGAAAACACGTGCGCCTTGCCATTCTGCGTCACGGTCACCGGAATCACCTTGAGACCCGCCTCGCTGGTCGCCGCCTCGGCATTGCCGTCGGCCGAACCGCACGCCGCCAGCGGCACCGGCAGGGTTGCCAGCGCCAGCGTCCAGAATATCGGCGTTCGCCCGTTGATCGCTTTCATCGTCATCCTTCCAACAGTCTTTGCGCAACACGTGTCTCGTCGTCTTCGCGGGCGAGGTCGAGCAATCTTTTCGCCAGGCCGAACTCATGCCCCGCCCGGATCAGCGTGGCCAGTTGTCGCTGGCGAAGCCTGTCGTCGGGCGCGGCGTCGGCAAAGGGTCCGAAATGTCGCCGCCGGGCAAGCGCGACGATCGCACTGATTCGCTCGGCCTCGCACAACTCGTCGGCTTCGCGGCGATCGCCTTCCTCGATTCCGTCGGCATAATACATGTTGGCGACGCGCCGCTTGCCATAGCCCCGCCTCAGCAGCGAACCCGCCTTCATCGCGGCATAGCCAGCGTCGTCGATATAGCCGCGATCGGCCATCTGCGCGACGAGCGCGGCGGGATCGGCCGGCTTGGTGTCGCTCCAACCGCGTTCGCGCAACTTGCGACCCAAATAGCTGCCAAGCCTCGCCCGTGTCGTCGCAAATCGCGCGACATAGCTGAAGGCAAGTTCGCGCAAGCTCGCGGAATCGAGCGGTTTCGGGGGTGTTTTCTCTCGTCTATTGGTCACGCAACATAATTGTGCCACAGTCGGGCGCGAGTTTGAACGATACATTTAGACCAAAAGGGGTTCAGGAGCAGGACTAGGCCGATATCGGCCTCTTCCGCACAGCGTCGGCCGTTATCGGACGCGCGATCTCTATCGTTTTTCACCTTTTCAATTTCTGGAGCGTAATATCGGTGGCTATCCAAGCCGTTAACCCCGCCGGGCAGTCCGGTCGAAGCGCAGTCGCGCCGCCCGCGACGCCCTTGCCGAATGCGACGAGCACGCTCGCGCCGACGCCGACCGACGACGACCTGCCGCGCCGCTTTTCCGATTTCGCCACGCTTGGCGAGGCGCTCGATTATGCTGCGCGCGGTCGCCGCGGGCTCAATTTCCACGATCCGCGCGGAACGCTGGTCCACAGCTATCGCTTCGCCGATCTGCGTGGCGACGCGCTGGCGATGGCGCACCGCCTCGTCGCGCATGGGATCGCCCCTGGCGACCGCGTTGCGATCGTCGCCGAAACCGGTCCCGAATTCGCCGCCTTGTTCTTCGGTGCGGTCTACGCCGGCGCATGGCCGGTGCCGCTGCCGATGCCGACGTCGTTCGGCGGCAAGGACCATTATATCGACCAGCTGTCGATCCAGCTCGCGAGCAGCGATCCCAGCGTCCTGTTCTACCCGCCCGAGCTCGCCGAGATGGCCGCCGCCGCTGCGGACAAATGCGGTGTCGAAGGCATCGACTGGGACGATTTTGCCACGCGCGAGGCGCAGGAAGCCGTCCTGCCCGAACAGCGTCACGACGAAATCTGCTACCTGCAATATTCGAGCGGCTCGACGCGCTTCCCGCACGGCGTCGCGATCACCCACGCCGCCCTGCTCAACAACCTGTCGGCGCATTCGCACGGCATCGAGCTGCAGGATAGCGACCGCGTCGTCTCGTGGCTGCCGTGGTATCACGACATGGGACTGGTCGGTTGTCTGCTCTCGCCGGTCGCCAACCAGGTTTCGACCGATTATTTGAAGACCGAGGATTTCGCACGCCGGCCACTCGCCTGGCTCGACCTCATCAGCCGCAACGAGGGCACGACGCTCTCCTATTCGCCGACCTTCGGCTACGACATCTGCGCGCGCCG
>CAZHWG010000312.1:0-2560 GCA_964535925.1 uncultured Sphingorhabdus sp. | reverse complement strand
CTGATGGGCGGGCATGGAAGCATTGACGCCAGGAGTTGCGGCCCGATCGTCAGGCTCTGCGCTCTCGACAGCTGCCTGCGAATTCGCGTCAGCGTCCTGCGACTGCACCGTACCGCAAGCCGATAGCGCCCCCGATGCGGTCACCACCGCCCAATTGCGCATCGTTGTCGTCGTAAGCATCAATGGTCCTTTGGCTCGCTGTTATCGTCGAGCAGCAGTTGGCTGCCCTTAGCCGCGACCGCCTTGCGAATGATGTCACCGAAAAAGCCAAGCATCGGCGGCAGGTCTATCGTCACGTCGAGCGCATTGTCGAGAACGACGATCCGCGCTTTGACGTCCTGTCCCATCGCGGCAACGTTGAGCTGCATGACATCCTCGCCCGCCCAGTCGATAGACACCGTCGCGACGCCGCCGGGGATATGTCCCGGCAATTCGCCGATACGCGCCTTGAGCCTCCTGCACGCCTCGTCCTTGCCCAGCTTGTGGGGGATCGCGACATGGACCGGGGCGCTCATCGGGCTACCTCGCGCTGCTGGACAACGCCGGCGCGATCGAGTTCGGGCGCTAGACGGCCGGTCAACCACAGGCCCCACATCCGGTAGTCGGCCGCGAGCGACCACAAGGGATAGGCAAACGTCGCCGGACGATTCTTCTCGACGCCGAAATGCGCACCCCAGGCAAAGCCGTAACCGACGACAGGCATAGCGATGAGCCACAAGTAATGGCCGGTTATCGCGACATAGACGATTAGCGCTATCGTGAGGGTCGTGCCCATATAATGCAGCGCACGCGTTGCCGGGCGCGCGTGCTCGCGCAGATAGAATGGCCAGAAATCGCTGAAACTGTCATATTCGCGCGCGATCATCGCTCTCTCCCGACATTCGTTGCCGGCAGGCTAGCCGCATTCGGCGCGCCGGGAAAGCCGCTGGACGAAAACGTCATAACGATGAGCATGCCGGCCGCCGCACCACACGGCCCGATCGGCGACTAAGGCTGGATCGACGAGGGCGGATCCGATGCGTCCATCGAGTCCTCGATGCCCTCTTCCAGATTCTCCTCGTCACGATCAGCATCTTCGAGCTCGTCCTTAGGCGTCTGCGCCATGCCGTCGTCGTCGGCGCGCGTCGGCGCTTCGCCCTTCTCGCGTCGCGTCCCCGGCTCACCAGGCGCGACCGCCATGTCAGCCATCCGTTTTTCTTCGATCAGTTGCGCGCCGTCCTTCTTGTCAGTCATGTTCGTCTCCTCTTACTATCTACAACCCCCCGGCGGCGGCGCGGTTCCGATTCCCGCAGCGTGACCTGAGGCGGGCCCTGGGCTTGCATCCCGTCCACAGTCCCCTTACCCCCGCGCTCCATGGAAAATGGTACACTCGTCTCGCTCGTCGGCTATTTCGCACTGATGCTCGCTATCGGCGTCTACGCCTGGCGAAAATCCACTGCCAATGCATCGGAATACATGCTTGGCGGACGTCGCCTCGGACCCGGCGTCGCCGCCTTGAGCGCGGGTGCCAGCGACATGTCTGGCTGGCTGCTCATGGGCCTGCCCGGCGCGATTTACCTCGCCGGGCTGTCGCAGGCTTGGATCGGCATCGGGCTCGTCATCGGTGCCTACGCCAATTACCGCCTCGTCGCGCCGCGCCTCAGAACCTATACCGAGGTCGCCAACGACGCGATCACGATTCCCGATTTTCTCGAAGAACGCTTCGCCGACAAGAGCCATGCCCTGCGCATCCTCTCGGCGGTCGTCATCATCATATTTTTCACGCTCTACACATCGGCGGGAATGGTTTCAGGCGGAAAACTCGCTGCCTCGGCATTCGGCATGGATTACACTACAGGCGTCGCGATGACCGCCGCGGTGGTCGTTGCCTATACGTTGTTCGGTGGCTTTCTGGCGGTTAGCCTCACCGACTTTGTCCAGGGGTGCATCATGTTCGTCGCGCTGGTCCTTGTGCCGATCGTCGCTTTTGACCAGTTCGGCACGTTTGCCGACCTTGCCGCCTCGATCGGCCGGATCGAGGCCGACAAGGGCATGGCGCCGGGCGCTTTCTCGAGCCTGTTTACCGGGACCACCGTGATCGGCATCATCAGCGCCGCCGCATGGGGTCTGGGCTATTTCGGCCAACCGCATATCATCGTACGTTTCATGGCGGTCCGGTCGGTTCGCGACGTGCCGACGATGCGCCGGATCGGCATGGGCTGGATGGTCGTCGCATTGTTCGGCGCGCTCGGAACGGGCTTCGTCGGCGCCGCCTACGTCCGCAACACCGGCGGCAGCATCTTCGATTCCGAAACGATCTTCATCTATCTCAGCCAGGTATTGTTCAGCCCCCTCATCACCGGCTTCCTGCTCGCCGCGATCCTCGCCGCGATCATGTCGACGATCTCGAGCCAGCTGCTGGTCTCGTCGAGCTCGCTGACCGAAGATATCTACACGTTGATCAAGCGGACCAAGGCATCCGATCGCGAACTGGTAACTATCGGGCGCGGCGCGGTGTTCATCGTCGCGGTCGTCGCGGCCCTGCTCTCGCTCGATCCCGATAGCTCTATCCTAGGCCTCG
>CAZHWG010000311.1:0-2561 GCA_964535925.1 uncultured Sphingorhabdus sp. | reverse complement strand
TGACGTCGCGCGGGATCGGCCGGATCGAAGTGTTCGGCACTGCGCCGTGCACCGTGGTCGGCAAGGGCACCGGCAATATCAGCTGCGAACACGGCGCACCGATGCGCGACTGAGCCGCGTCGGCGGTCCTCAACCGGGTTAGGCGCGCTCGGCCTGCGCCACGGCGTCGGACGCGCGAAGCGCCGATAATATCCGCATCAGGTGATGGATATCGTCGACCTCGAGGTCGATCGCAAAGGTGTGGAAATCGCCTTCGCGGTTGGTCAGGCGCAGGTTGATGATATTGGCGTTGTTGAGCGCGAAGATCGTCGAAACCTCGGCCAGCATGCCCGGCTCGTTGCGCATCACGACGCTGAGGCGCGCGGTGCCGCCTTCCGAATCCTCCGACCAGCTCAGGTCGACCCAGTCGGCATCGTCGCCATTGGCAAGTACGTCGCAATCGATCGCGTGGACCTGGATCCCCTCGCCCTCGCGGCGCAGCCCGACGATGCGGTCGCCCGGCAACGGATGGCAGCATTCGGCAAGCCCGAAGCCGACCCCCGCCGACAGGCCCTTGATCGAGATGGCCGAGCCGCGGCGCGAAGGGCGCTTGGTAATATTCTTGTCGTTGAGGATGCCCGGAACGAGCGCTTCCATCACCTGTTCGTCGCTGAACTGGTGCTTGCCGATGCCGTAATACAGCGCCGCGGCATCATCGACCTTGAGCCGCTCGCGCGCCGCCGCCTCGGCTTTCTTTCCGATCCGCGCGGGGATGCGATCGACGATGTCCTCGTAGAGCTTGCGCCCGATCGCGATGATCTCGACGCGTTCCTTAGAACGGATATGACGACGGATCGCCGAACGCGCCTTGCCGGTGACGACAAAACTTAGCCAGCCCGCCTGCGGGACCTGGTTCTCCGAGACGAGGATCTCGACGATGTCGCCGTTCTGCAGCAGCGTGCGCAGCGGGGCGATGCGCCCGTTGACCTTGGCCCCGACGGTCTGGTCGCCGAGGTCGGTGTGCACGTCATAGGCGAAATCGACCGGCGTCGCGCCCTTTGGCAGCTGGTGCAGCGCGCCCTTTGGCGTGAAGGCGAAGATGCGATCCTGATACATCGCCATCTTGGTGTGCTCGAGCAGCTCGTCGGCATCCTGCGTCTGGTCGAGGATCTCGATCAGGTCGCGGATCCACCCCGCCTGGCCGTCGGGCTTTTCGCCGTCGCGCTTGTAGGCCCAGTGCGCGGCGAGGCCGTACTCGCCCTCGCGGTGCATCTTTTCGTCACGGATCTGGATCTCGACGCGCATGTTATCGCGCGTGATCAGCGTCGTGTGGAGCGACTTGTAACCGTTGCGCTTGGGCGTCGAGATGTAGTCCTTGAAGCGGCCGGGGACCATTTTCCAGTGCTGATGGAGCACGCCCATCGCGCGGTAGCAGTCCTCGGGACTCTTGGTGATGACGCGAAAGGCGATGATATCGGTCAACTGTTCGAACGCGACATGGCGTTCCTGCATCTTCTTCCAGATCGAATAGGGATGCTTTTCGCGTCCCGACACCTCGGCCTCGACGCCGCCTTGCTCGAGCACCTTGCCGATCGCCTTGGCGATCTTCTCGACCTTCTTGGCGCCGCCTTCGGACAGTTTCTTGAGCCGCGCGCAGACGGTCTCGTAACCGTCGGGTTCGAGCTCGCGAAACGCCAGCAACTGCATCTCGCGCATGAACTCGTAGAGCCCGATCCGCTCGGCGAGCGGCGCGTAGATGTCCATCGTCTCCTTGGCGATGCGGCGGCGCTTTTCCTCCTTGGGTATGTAATGCAGCGTGCGCATGTTGTGGAGGCGATCGGCCAGCTTGACGAGCAGCACGCGGATATCGTCGGACATCGCGAGGAGGAACTTGCGCAGGTTCTCGGCGGCCTTTTCGCTGTCGCTGGTGGCCGAAATCTCCTGCGCCTCGATCGCCGACAGCTTGGTGACGCCATCTACCAGGCGGGCGATTTCGGGCCCGAAATTGCTCTCGATTTCCTCGGGCGTCGCGATCGTGTCCTCGAGCGTGTCGTGGAGCAGCGCGGTGACGACGCTCTGGTCGTCAAGCTTCAATTCGGTGAGGATCCCCGCGACTTCGACCGGGTGGCTGAAATAGGGATCGCCGCTCGCGCGCTTTTGCGAGCCGTGTTTCTGCACCGAAAAGACATAGGCGCGGTTGATCAGCGCCTCGTCGGCGTCGGGGTCGTAGCTTTTGACCTTCTCGATCAGTTCATATTGGCGCAGCATGCACGACATGTAGGCGAGCCGCAGGAGAAGGAACAGGGGGATCGGCGGTTATCGGCGTCGGGAACGGCCGCCGCACGCGCGGTGATGTCCGCGTCCTGACCCCAGCCCGGAGGCGCGGTTCAGTGGGCCGCGGCGGCGACCTTGCGGTAGGGCACGAACTTGCCGAGAAAGACGACGCCGGCGAAGCTGTTGAAATTGTGGTCGTACAAATGGACCGTATCGATGCTGCACAGCCGCGAACTGCGCGTGTCGGTGACCTGGACGGCCCAGTTGTCGAGCGCTTCGGCTCCGGCATCGGGATAGTTGACGTAGAG
>CAZHWG010000310.1:0-2563 GCA_964535925.1 uncultured Sphingorhabdus sp. | reverse complement strand
TTGCCGCGGCTGACGTCGCTCGCGACCATCGACCGCTCGACCGCCTGGGTCGACCAGCGTTCGTCCCACAGCAGGATCGGCAGGCCGAGATCGGCGAGGTTGCGCGCGAAGGCGCGGGCCGACTGGCAGCGCGGGCTTTCGCTGCCGTCCATGTTGAGCGGCAGGCCGATAACGAGCCCGGCGATCGACTGGCGCTGGACGAGATCCACCAGTTGCGCCCTTTCCTTCGAGAACTTCGTTCGCGCGATCGTCTTGTCGGGGGTCGCGAACGACCAGCCTGCATCGCAGAACGCAACGCCGATCGTCTTGCTGCCGAGGTCGAGCGCCATCAGCCGCCCGCCTTCGGGCAGGGCTTCGGCAAAGGCGCGGGCGTCGGTCGCGATCATCGCGTTTCGAACGCCGCCAGCCGCCGCGTCACGTCGGCGCGCGTATTGGCCCAGAACAGCGAGTAGTCGAACACGTGATAGTTGTTTCCCGGCAGGACGTAGCTGCCGACCTTGGGCGGGTCGCCAATCAGCAGCAAGCCGTCCTTGTCGTCGCAGCGCGCGGGGACCGATCCGACGACGATCGCGCCGTCGCTGAAATCGTCGCTGGGGATGACGGTGCCGAGGTTCTTCGTCGCAGCGGCAGCACTGTCAGGCGTGCCGGTCAGCGGGTTGCTGCACAGCATCCGGCTGCCCTTGCGCGGACGTCCGTCGAAACCGGTCGTTCGGTCATAGGCGGTGAGCACGAGCGACGGGTCGGCCGGTTCGGCAAAGCTCTGCCAGCTGACGATGCAGCCGGTGGCGCCGGGGCCGACGCAGGCGGGCAGGCCGAGCGCGGCGAGATCGTGGTCGACCGAGATCGGCCAGCCGATCACATAGGCCGCGACAATCCGGTTGGCGAGCGGAGTCCCGGCGACCTTTTCGCGCAGCAACCGGGTGAGGTGGAGCGAGCCCTGGCTGTGTCCGGCGAGAATGATCGGCCCGTCCGGATTGGCGGCAACGAACGCGTCGAAGGCGGCGGCGACATCGCGATAGGCGGCGTCGAGCGCCTTGTGCGCGGTGGAATCGTTGGTCAGGAAGGCGCCCAATGTCGCCTGGCGGTAGCGCGGTGCCCAGATCTGTCCGGCATTGTTGAAGACGCTCGCTTCGCCGCGGATGAACAGGCGCGCGCGCGTATTGGCCTGCTCGTCGTCGAGCGGGGCGTTCCAGTGCGCGCGGTCGAGATAGCTCGTCGGATGGACGAAAAAGATCGCCGCATCTCCCGTCGGGCCTGCATCCTCGACGAAATCCTCAGGCATCCAGCTCGACGGGTCGTCCGAACTGGCGGGATGGACGAACCACATTGCCGGGTCGGCGTAAGCGTTGGCAGGAATGGGCCGCTGCTCGGCGAAAGCCGCGCTCGGCACGAAGGCCTGGCGCATGAAATATTCGGGGAACACGCGATAGGCGAACGCCGCCGTAAGGACGAAGACGATGAGGATCGCGACGAGATAAAGGAATTTGCGGGCCATGAAGGGGTCCGTTAACAAGGTGACGAAGGCGCGTCGCTTTAGCCGCGACACGCCGAACGGGCAATGCGGGGGAACGGCGATGGACGACACCAGCGAATATCCGGGGACGGCGCCATGGCCGCAACGGGCGTGGATCATGGCCGGCCTGCTCGGCGCGATGGGGCTGGCGTTCGGCCTGCTCGTCGATCGCGAGAGCTACGCCTACGCCGATCCGCTGCCGATCTGGCGCCAGCTGGCGGCGACCTTCCTGTTCGTGACGGGACTCGCGGCGGTGCTGGTCACCCAGAAGCGGCGCTGGACCTGGGCAGCGATCTTCGCGGTCGCGACCGGGCTGGTCGTCGTCGGGGTCGGATGGTCGACGGCGCGATACAGCACCGTGCGTCCAACGCTGTTCGAATGGTCGTTCCTGTCGGCGCTGTTCGCCGCGTTGCTCGCTGCACCGCTGTTCCAGACGGTGCGCGACGAGGGACGCTGGCGCTTTCCCTATCGCACGCTCCATCTTCACGCCTGGACCGACGCGGTGATCGGCGCGGCGGGCCTCGCGTTCGTCGGGCTCAGCTTTCTCGTCACCTTGCTGCTCGGCGAATTGCTGCACCTGATCGGGATCGATTTCATCCGCGACGCGCTGCGCGAAAGCTGGTTCGGCTGGGCGCTGGCGGGCACCGCGTTCGGTGCTGCATCGGGCATATTGCGCGAAAGCGACCGGCTGCTCGCGACGCTGCTCAAGGTCGTCCTGGTCGTCCTGTCGATCCTCGCGCCGGTCTTCGCCGCCGGGATCACGCTGTTCCTCGTCGCCTTGCCGTTTACCGGGCTGCAGCCGCTGTGGGAGACCGACAGCGCGACGCCGATCCTGCTGGTCTGTGCGGCGGGCGGCGTCGTGTTCGTCAACGCGGTGATCGGCAACGGTCGCGACGAGCGGACGGGCTCGCGCATCCTCCAAGGCGCGGCAATGGTTCTGTGTGTCACCATCCTGCCGCTGGCGATGATCGCGGCGGTGTCGATGGGACAGCGGATCGGCCAATATGGCTGGACTCCCGAGAGGCTGTGGGCGGCGATCACAGTGCTCGT
>CAZHWG010000309.1:0-2571 GCA_964535925.1 uncultured Sphingorhabdus sp. | reverse complement strand
CGGGCTAAAGCCCGGGGTTTCGGGCTCTTCGCCGGGGAAATAGCTGCTCGTGACGATCGACAGGCCCAGCGCCGCGATACCGCCGAACAGAACCCAGCCGGCGATGGTATTGGTGCGATCGTGCATGTCGGAACTACCCCTGAAGGAAACACGCTGGGCTCAGCGCAGAAATGGAATGTGGCACCCCATAATCGCCGAGCGCGGCGTCCGCAAGATGAGCGACGCAAGATTATGCACGCGCCGTGGACGGCGCGCAAAATTCAGTGCGCCGCGCCCCAGCTCGGACCGGTGCCGATCTCGATGCCGAGCGGCACCGACAGGGTGACTGCGGGCTCTGCCGCATTCGCCATGACATGTTCGATGATCGGCCGCGCCGCCTCGACCTCGGCCTCGGGCAGTTCGAAGACGAGTTCGTCATGGACCTGGAGCAGCATGCGCGTCGCGTCGAGCCCCGCCGCGCGCAGCGCCGGACCCATTCGAGCCATTGCGCGCTTGATGATGTCGGCGCTGGTCCCCTGGATCGGCGCGTTGATCGCGGCGCGCTCGCTGCCCTGGCGTTCGGCCTGGTTGCTCGCGTCGATTCGCGGGAAGTGCGTCTTGCGTCCGAACAATGTCTCGGTGAAGCGATGCGCGCGCGCGAATTCGAGCGTTTCGGAGATGTAGTTGCTGATGCCGGGGAAGCGTTCGAAATATTTCGAGATCATCGTCTGCGCCTCGTCGGGCGTGATCTCGAGCCGCGCGGCGAGGCCCCAGCGCGATATGCCGTAGAGAATCGCGAAGTTGATCGTCTTGGCGCGCCCGCGCGTGTCGCGGTTGACCTCGCCGAACAGCTCCATCGCGGTCGTCGCATGGACGTCGTCGCCGCGCGCGAACGCGGCCTTGAGCTCGGGCACGTCGGCCATGTGCGCGGCCAGGCGCAGCTCGATCTGGCTATAGTCGGCGGCCAGGATGACATGGCCCGGCGCGGCGACGAAGGCGTGGCGGATCTGCCGCCCGACCTCGGTGCGAATCGGGATGTTCTGCAGGTTGGGATCGGTCGAGGAGAGGCGCCCGGTCTGCGCGCCGGTCAGGCTGTAGCTGGTGTGGACGCGCCCGGTCTTGGCGTTGATCTGTTCCTGCAGCGCGTCGGTATAGGTCGATTTCAGTTTCGACAGCTGGCGCCAGTCGACCAGCTTCTGCGCGATCGGCACGCCGTCCTTCTTCAATCGCTCGAGCTCGTTGATGTCGGTCGACCAGACGCCCGACTTGCCCTTGCGCCCGCCCTTGAGGCCCATCTTGTCGAACAGGACCTCGCCGAGCTGCTTGGGGCTGCCGATCGTGAACGGCGCGCCCGCTTCTTCGTGGATCGTGATTTCGAGCTTGGCGATCTCCTCTTCGAACCCCTGGCTTAGCCGCGACAGCTCGGCGCGATCGACCATGATGCCGCGCTGTTCCATCGCCGCGATGACGGGAACGAGCGGGCGGTCGACCATCTGGTAGACGCGCGTGCCGCCCTCGGCCGGCATCCGCGCGGTGAAGATCTGCCACAACCGATAGGTGACGTCGGCGTCCTCGGCGGCATATTCGGTCGCGGTGGCGAGGTCGACCTCGGCAAAGCTGATCTGCTTCGCGCCGCTGCCGCAGACGTGCTTGAAGGCGATGCAGGCATGGTCGAGATGGCGCTGCGCAAGCTCGTCCATGCCGTGTCCGCCGGCGCCGCCGTCGAGCGCGAAGCTCATCACGATCGTGTCGTCGAAATTGCGGAACTCGAGGCCGTGCTGCGCAAGCACCGACATGTCGTATTTAAGGTTGTGGCCGATCTTGCGCACCGCCTCGTCGATCAAGAGCTTGTCGAGCTTGGCGGTGACGAGCGCGAGCGAAAGCTGCTCGGGCTTTTCGGACAGGAGGTCGCTGCCGCCGTGGCCGATCGGGATATAGCACGCCTTGCCCGGTGCGGTGGCGAGGCTGACCCCGACGAGGCGCCCGGTGATGCAGTCGAGGCTGTCGGTCTCGGTATCGATCGCGACCGCGCCGGTTCGCCGCGCCTCGGCGATCCACGCGTCGAGCGCCGCCTCGGTCGTCACCGTCTCGTATTGCGATCGGTCGATCGGCTGGTGTTCGCGCACGACTGCAACCGGCTTCGATATCTCGCCGGGCTTGGGCGCGTTGCCGTCGCCCGTGATCGCCGCGGCGAAATCCCGGTTCGACGCGTTGGGCGATGCCGCCGGCCCGCCGATCTTGAGCAGCAGCGACTTGAATCCGTGATGGTCGAGGAACGCGCGCAGCGGCTCTTCGGGAATGCCGTCGAGTGCCATGTCCTCGAGCGGCATCGGCAGCGCGACGGTGCAGTCGAGCTCGACCAGCACGCGCGACAGCCGCGCCATATCGGCATGTTCGATCAAGCGGTCGCGCATCGCCGATTTCTTCATCGCGGGCGCGGCGGCGAGGACGCTTTCAAGGTCGCCATATTCGACCAGCAGCTTGGTCGCGGTCTTGGGGCCGATCCCGGGAACGCCGGGGATATTGTCGGACGCGTCGCCCATCAGCGCCAGCGCGTCGCCGACCAGCTCGGGGGGTACGCCGAACTTCTCG
>CAZHWG010000308.1:0-2581 GCA_964535925.1 uncultured Sphingorhabdus sp. | reverse complement strand
TGGGGCAAAGAAAACTGCCCTCGCGATTGCCCCGATTAACGATCGCACCCGCGTAACGCCATGCGACGCCGGCACCCGGCCAACGATCCGGTTGCGGTGATCCGCGCCGCCCGCTAAGGCGCGCGGCAACCGACCGGCGTGCCCGGTCTGCTCTTTCCACCGTCTACTAGAGGTTTCGCCCATGAAGATCAGCGGCGTCGATATCCGTCCCGGCAACATTATCGAGTATGAAAAGGGTATCTGGAAGGTCGCCAAGACCCAACATACCCAGCCCGGAAAGGGCGGCGCGTTCATGCAGGTCGAGATGAAGAACCTCATCGACGGTCGCAAGACCAACGTCCGTTTCCGCAGCCAGGATACGGTCGAGAAGGTCCGTCTCGATACCAAGGACTTCCAGTACCTCTATATGGACGGTGAAGCCCTGGTGTTCATGGACACCGACAATTACGAACAGATCAACCTCGACGCCGACATGCTCGGCGATGCGGTCGCCTTCCTCCAGGACGGCATGACGGTCACGCTCGAACTCTATGACGAACGCCCGATCTCGGTCGCGCTGCCCGAATATGTCGAGGCGACGATCGTCGAGGCCGACGCGGTGGTGAAGGGGCAGACCGCCTCGTCGTCGTACAAGCCCGCTCTGCTCGACAACGGCGTGCGCGTCATGGTGCCGCCGCACATCGGCGCCGGCACGCGGATCGTCGTCGACGTCTACGCGCAGGAATATGTAAAGAAAGCCGAATAACGATGGCACAGATTTCCGGCCTGATCACCGTCATGGAACGCGCCGCGCGCAAGGCGGGTTCGAAGCTGCGCCGCGACTTCGGCGAGATCGAGCATCTCCAGGTGTCGAAAAAGGGCCCCGCCGATTTCGTCTCGAAAGCCGACCAGCGGTCAGAGCGGATCCTTTATGACGAGCTCAAGCACGCGCGTCCTGGCTGGGGCTTCCTGCTCGAAGAGGGCGGCGACATTCCCGGCGACGACGACAAGCCGCGCTTTGTCATCGACCCGCTCGACGGCACGACCAACTTCCTCCACGGCATCCCGCATTTCGCGATCTCGATCGCGGCGCAGGAGCGCAAGCCCAATGGCGATTGGGGCGCGGTCACGTCGGCAATCGTCTACCAGCCCGTCACCGACGAGAGCTTCTGGGCCGAAAAGGGTAGGGGCGCGTGGCTCCATGATCGCCGCCTGCGCGTTTCGGCGCGGCGCAACCTCAACGAGGCGGTGATCGCGACCGGCACGCCCTATGCGGGCCATGGCAACGTTGCGCAGTGGCAGGCGATTTTCGACACGCTGGCGCCCGAAATCGCGGGCATCCGCCGCTTCGGGGCGGCCAGCCTCGATTTCGCCTGGCTCGCCGCGGGCCGCTATGACGGCTTCTGGGAAACCCATCTCGAGCCGTGGGACGTCGCTGCCGGACAGTTGCTCGTGCGCGAAGCGGGTGGCTTCGTCACCGATTTCCGCGGCGGCGACCAGACGATCGAACGGCGCGAATTCCTCGCCGCCAACGATCAGCTCCATTCGCGGCTGCACAAGATGATCGCGGGCGCGGTGCGCAAGTCCTGATCGCTGCGTCGCCGAGGCGATTTTTGGCCGATCTAAGGGTTGCGAGCCTTCCGCCCGCCGCCTAGAAGCGCGGCAACCCCGGGACCGGAATCGCCGGCGACGGAATCGTTAGCAGCAGCGGGTACGCCTTGACCGACCTATCGCAATATCTGCCGATCCTGATCTTCCTCGGTATCGCCGTGGGATTGTCGGCCTTGTTCGTGTTCCTGCCGATGGGCGTGTCGCGCCTGACGGGCACGCACAATCCCGATGCCGCCAAGCTCAGCGAATACGAATGCGGCTTTCCCGCGTTCGAGGATTCGCGCAGCCAGTTCGACGTGCGCTTCTATCTTGTCGCGATCCTGTTCATCATCTTCGACCTCGAAGCCGCCTTCCTGTTTCCCTGGGCGGTGTCCCTGCAGGATATCGGCTGGGCCGGCTGGGCGACGATGATGGTGTTCCTCGGCGAACTCGCGCTCGGCCTCGTCTATGCGTGGAAAAAGGGAGCGTTGGACTGGGAATGACGAGCTCGATCATCACCGACACGCGCGGGCTCACGCCCGAAGGCCATGTGCCCGAGCTGCATCCCGCCGAAGGGACGCCGCCCGATCGCGCCTATTTCGACGATCTCAACGGCGAGCTAGGCGACAAGGGCTTTCTCGTCACCTCGACCGAGGACCTGTTCAACTGGGCGCGTACCGGCTCGCTGTGGTGGATGACCTTCGGTCTCGCCTGCTGCGCGGTCGAGATGATCCACGTCAACATGCCCCGCTACGACATGGAGCGGTTCGGCGCCGCACCGCGCGCATCCCCGCGCCAGTCCGACGTGATGATCGTCGCGGGCACATTGTGCAACAAGATGGCCCCGGCGCTGCGCAAGGTCTACGACCAGATGTCCGATCCCAAGTACGTGATCAGCATGGGCAGCTGCGCCAATGGCGGCGGCTATTACCATTACAGCTACTCGGTCGTGCGCGGTTGCGACCGCATCGTGCCGGTCGACATCTACGTCCCCGGCTGCCCGCCGACGGCT
>CAZHWG010000307.1:0-2582 GCA_964535925.1 uncultured Sphingorhabdus sp. | reverse complement strand
CTGACCCAGCCGGGCTTTGCCGAGAACAGCATCGTCGTCGACGTGGCGCGCGAGGGCATGGCGCTCGGCGGCGTTGCCGGCCTGCCGACCTTCAACCGCGGCGTCGCCGACCACCAGTATCTCTTCGTCAACGGCCGCCCGGTGAAGGACCGGCTGCTCGTCGGCGCGCTGCGCGGCGCCTATGCCGACCTGCTCGCGCGCGATCGCCACCCCGTCGTCGCGTTGTTCCTCGACATCGATCCGGGCCTCGTCGACGTCAACGTCCACCCCGCCAAGACCGAGGTGCGCTTTCGCGAACCCGGCGTCGTGCGCGGCCTGATCGTCGGCGGCTTGCGGCGCGCGCTCGACGAGGCGGGTTTCCGCAGCGTCCAGCGTCCCGCCGCGGGCGCTCTCGGCGCGTGGCAGCAGGAGCCGATGGCGCCGCAACCCTCGCGACCCGGCTTCTTCACCCAGCCCGCCGGGTTCGGCGATGCGGCGGTGATGGAGCGCCGCCCCGACTTCGCGCACGCGGTCGACCAGCCGCATCCGCTCGGCCGCGCCGAGGCGGCGATCGCGCCGGTGCCGGTCGCATCGGACCATCCGCTCGGCGTCGCGCGCGGGCAGGTGGCAAAGACCTATATCGTTGCCGAGGCCGAGGACGGGCTCGTCATCGTCGACCAGCACGCGGCACACGAACGCCTCGTCCTCGAACGCATGCGCAAGGGCGTGGCCAAGGCGCAAGAGGGCGGCCAGGGCGTTCCGTCGCAGGGGCTGCTGCTGCCCGACGTCGTCGAACTCGACGAGGCCGCCTGCGACCGATTGGAGGCGCGCGCCGAAGAGCTCGCCGCCTTCGGGCTCGAGATCGAGCGCTTCGGCGCCTCGGCAATGCTCGTCCGCGCCACCCCCGCGATGCTCGGCCAGGTCGATTGCGCGCGCCTGCTCACCGATCTCGGCGACGAACTCGGCGCCTATGACGAGGCGCTCAGCCTCAAGGAACGCATCGACCTCGTCGCCGCGACGATGGCCTGCCACGGCTCGGTCCGCGCCGGGCGCGTGCTATCCGTGGCCGAAATGAACGCGCTGCTGCGCGAAATGGAGGTCACCCCGCACTCGGGCCAATGCAACCACGGCCGCCCGACCTGGGTGAAAATGGGGCTCGTCGACGTCGAGAAGCTGTTCGGGCGGAAATGATGGGACGACGCGTGCTTGAGGCATTTTTTTGATCGTCGAACGTCCGGTCACGACCCGATTGCGGGCATTGCGCGTGCGAGGTATTCTGCTGCTATGGTTGGACTAGCCCTGCGGTTGATGGCGGTTCTCGCGCTCCAAGGCTGCGCTTCGACAACCCCACCGTCGCAAGCCGTAGCCACTCCTTCACGCGAGGCGCGGCTTGTGGATGCGCGGCTCAGTGCTGAGATTGACAAGGCTATCACCCGGAACGTGCAAAACGGGTTTTCGGGCGTGGTGCTCGTCGCCCGCGGGGCGGACCCGATTCTCCTTCGCGGATACGGCTCCCAGCAGGGAAAATCTGTCGCCGCTGACGACAGGTTTTGGCTGGCATCGACGGGAAAACAATTCGTCAGTGCTGCGATTTTCAAGCTCGTTGAGCAGCGGAAGGTTGATCTCGACGACCGGCTCTCCCGTTTTTTTCCTTCAACACCTGCTGACACGTCTGAAATCACCGTCCGCCAGCTGCTGACACATACGTCGGGACTTGGGCAAAGCTATGTGTCGGAAGGGCTGTTGGACCGCGGAATTGCAGTCAGTCGAATGCTCTCCGAACCGCTGAAGGGCCTCCCAGGCATTGAGTTCCGGTATTCCAACAATAACACACAGCTCGCGGCAGCTATCGTTGAGGTGGCATCAGGCGTGACGTATCCGGATTTTGTCAGTCGCTTTCTTTGGAATCCGGCTGGGCTGACTGATACCGACCTTGCCGGGCCGCAAACCTCGCCCACTGTCAACCCGATTCTCGGCGTACTGCCGCAGAGACTGCAGCAGACTTACTGGGGTGAGCAGGGGGTTTTCTCTACCGCTACCGATTTGTTCAAATGGCATCGCGCCCTTCGCTCGAACACAATTCTCACGGAGAGTTCAGTCGAGGAGATGCTCGCGCCCGCAGTGAGAATTGGTGAAGGGCACGCCACTCCGGGCTGGTTTCGCGGCGCAACGCCACGAGGCACTGACTTCATTTTCGTGCGCGGTAACGAGGACTTCGGCGCAAACTCATTGCTCTATGTATATCCGGCACGCGACACCACAATCATCGTGCTCACCCACGCCGGTGATGCAGACGAGGACACGTCATGGTCGAGGCGCATCTTACAAGTTGTCGAGCAGATTCTAGGGCTTTGAAGCTAGTTTCTGTATGTCCGCTTTCCACCCAAGAGCCGACCTTTAATGCAGCGAACTTAGGCGGCTAGGGAACCCGATCGGTCGTTACACCGTTGCAACGGTATGAACCCGATAGCACGCATCGCCGTCATTCCGTTTTCGCTCGCAGCCTGCCAGCCCGCCGCATCGACCGGCAACGAGGTCGATCCGGCCGTCTCGGCCGAGGGCAGCGCCGCGCTGCCCGCCCTGCCGAACGGCGAAATGCGCAT
>CAZHWG010000306.1:0-2589 GCA_964535925.1 uncultured Sphingorhabdus sp. | reverse complement strand
GAGGACCTCATCGAGGATGCTCGTCAACTCGGGGAAGCCGAGCAGGCGGGTGGCGGCGATTGCGAAGCTGATCATGATGGCGATCATCGTGATCTTGCCGACCAGCCTGGCAGGCGAACGATCGGCCGGCAGCAGGCTCATCCCGTGCATTGCGCGGTCGAAGCCCATGTCGACGAGGAGCGTCTCGAGCATTTCGCTGACCCAGCGGGCGATCATGTAGCCGATGCCGAGTAGCAATGCCGCGCCGATGACCCGCGGGATGGCCGCGAAGATCAGTTCGAGCATCCGCGTCAGCGGATCGGAGATGACAGGTATGTCGAGAATGCCGAGCGCCATGATCGCGAAGAAGATGATGATCACGGCATAGCAGATCGTCCCGATGATCCGGCTGACGTTGGTCGTTGCGACGACGTTTTCGACGCCGCCGCGCGCTGCCCAGCCGTCGAGGTTGACCGCGGTTAGCGCGGTGACGACGAGGCGGCGAACGATCCGCGCGAGGATGACGCCCAGCGCAAACACGAGGCCGGCGACGACGATTGCCGGGATCGCCGTGGCGACCTGGTTGAGCATCGACTGGAGCGGCAGCAGCGCTTCGTCGAGACCAAGCCGTTGCAGCACGGCGACGAGTCCGACGAGCCAGATCAGCAATGCGGCGATCGTGCCGAGCGAAGAGGCTACGGTCTGGCCGGTGCCGTCATGGCGCTGGAGGACGGGGAGCGCTTCGCCGATTTTTTCGATTGCCCATTTGGCCGCTTTGGCGAGCAACCAGGTGACGACGAGAATGGCGAGAATGATAAGCAGCTTGGTGCCCCACGCCTGCGCGAGCTCCCAGTCGAATTCATATCGATATCCGGCATTTGTCATGGCATTTCCCCTTGCGACGAACATTATTGTTCTGTTGTCGGCGGACTATAGCAGAGAGTCGCGGCAACGGGAAATATAGTTAGCGACCGTGATCTGGCCTGTCGGTCTTGATTAGTCGCCCCCGGCTCGCCACATGGCAGCCATGCTGATCCAGACCGAAACCACGCCCAATCCCGCGACGCTCAAATTCCTTCCCGGTACGACCGTGATGGAAAGCGGCACGCGCGACTTTGCCGACGCGCAAGAAGCGGAAATCTCGCCGCTTGCCGAGGCGCTGTTTACAATCGGCGACGTCACCGGCGTCTTCTTTGGCCGCGACTTTGTCTCGGTTACCGTTGCGCCGGGGGTCGACTGGGCCCCGCTCAAGCCCGAGGTTGTCGCGCTGCTCGCCGAGCACTTCTCGGCGCAGATGCCGCTGTTTCGGCCGGGCAGCGCGGGCGAAATTGCGGTTCCCGGCGACGAGGGCGGCCTCGACGATGATCCCGCCGATGCGGCGATTGTCGCGCAGATCCGCGAACTGATCGAGACTCGTGTGCGTCCCGCAGTGGCTGGCGACGGTGGCGACATCATCTATCGCGGCTTCGACAAGGGCCATGTCTATCTCAAGATGCAGGGCGCCTGCGCGGGCTGTCCGTCGTCGACCGCGACGCTCAAGCATGGCATCGAGAGCCTGCTTAAACATTACGTGCCCGAAGTGACCGACGTCCACGCGGTGTGATCTTCCGCACGGCGACTTCCCATAACCTTCAAGGATCCCCATGACCGACCCGCTCGGCGCCGACGCGCTCGACCAGATTTTTCGCAAAGCCCGTACATATAACGGCTATCGCGACACGCCCGTGTCGGAGGAGCAGCTGACCGCGATCTGGGACCTCATGAAGATGGGGCCGACCTCGGCCAACAGCCTGCCCGCACGGCTCGTCTGGTGTACAAGCCAGGCGGCCAAGGACGCGCTCGCCGACTGTGCCTCCGAGGCGAACGCGGCCAAGATCCGTAAGGCACCGGTCTGCGTGATCATCGGCATGGACATGGAATTTTACGAGGAACTGCCGCGCCTCTTCCCGCATGCCGACGCCAAGAGCTGGTTCGTCGGCAAGCCCCAGATGATTGCCGATACCGCGTTTCGCAACAGCGCGCTGCAGGGCGCCTATCTGATCATCGCGGCGCGCGCGCTGGGTCTCGATAGCGGGCCGATGTCGGGCTTCGATGCCGACAAGGTCAACGCGGAATTCTTTGCCGGCACGCAGCACAAGGTCAATTTCATCGCGACGCTCGGCTATGGCGATCCCGAGACGATTTTCGACCGCAGTCCACGGCCCGCCTTCGCCGAGTTCAATTCGATCCGCTAAACCGCTAGAGCGACCCGTATGCGCCGCCTCGTCATCGAAACCGCAACCGAAGCCCTGTCGCTCGCGCTGTTCGAGGACGGCGTGCTGCTCGATAGCTATGACGCGGTCATCGGCCGCGGCCATGCCGAACAGCTCGTTCCGCGCATCGCCAACCTGCCCGATGGCGGCAGGGCCGAGGAGATTCACGTCGATCTCGGCCCCGGCAGCTTTACCGGCGTCCGCATCGGCATCGCCGCCGCACGCGCTCTCGCGATCGCGTGGGGCGCCGAAGTCCTCGGCTTCGAAACATCGTCGCTCGTCGCGGCGAGCGCGCGGGCGCTCCATCCCCGCCTGGCCGACCGGCCATTCCTCGTCGTGATGGAAGGTGGGCATGGCG
>CAZHWG010000305.1:0-2600 GCA_964535925.1 uncultured Sphingorhabdus sp. | reverse complement strand
TTGTCTTTCCGCTTTTTTATAAATTTGAAAAGATCGCCGATGAAGAACTGGCCCAGCTGCGAGAGGCGGCTCTGCCCCAAGTCGAGAGTTCGCGCCGGATCTGCATTGCCGACACCATCGCCCGCGTCGGCGACGAGCTCGTCGAAGGCGAGTGCCGCTACACGCGCATCGGCGATCGCGGGACATCGGTCGATCGCGCCCTGCTGTGCACCAAGCCATCGGGCGACAGCTACGACATGACCATCACCGGCACTGCGGGTCTTGCCCAATACGACTACCTGGTCCGGGTCGACGAATCCGATACCGGCGTAACGGCTGTCACCCGCGAAACCGGCCGCTACCTGGGTGCCTGCCCCAACTGACGCCGACCTGGCCCAAAACCGCCCCCGCATTTCACCGCGAAAATATGGCCGTTCGTCGGCACCCGCTCGCCGCGCGACGGCCGCCCTGTCCGTTACGCCTGCGTTCCGGCCCCCTGTTCGCACGGGCTTGCGCCGCTGTGCGACGCCGCCCGCCCCGTTCCTGCACGCCCGGTGAACGCCGCGTTGTCTGCGCGCCATGAAACGCGCGCGGCGACCGGGCGTTATCCCAGTCCTGCTTTCAACCAAGGAGAAGAAAGATGCGAAATCTCGTCAAGATCCTCGCCGTAGGCACCGCGCTTGCCGCTACCCCCGCCTCGGCCCAGCTCGTCGGCGGCAGCCTCGGCGCACAGGCCGACGTCGGCGTCGGCGTCGATGCCGGCTCGGTCGTCGACAGCGCGCATCGCCATGTCGATTCGACCGTCGGTACCGTCGGCCGGACCGTCGATCGCACCGTCGGCACCGTCGATTCGCGCGTCAATCGCACGCTCGACACGACCAACCTGGCGCTCGCCACGCGGTCGGATGTGCGCGCCGGCATCATGGTCCGCGACGGCCACAACCGCCGTGTCGGAACCGTCCAGCGGATCGAGGGCGACAGCGTGATCGTCGTCCGCGGCAACCGCGCCTACAACGTCCCGCTCGCCGCGCTCTACAAGAGCGGCAAGCGCCTGGTGACGAGCATTCCGCGGCCCGAAATCGCCCCGAGCGCTTCGGTCGATGCCGAGGCCAACGCGAACGCCAACGCCAGCGCCAACCGCTAGCGCCAACCGCTAGTTTCTACACCAAACACGCCGGGGCCCGACCGCGAAAGCGCTCGGGCCCCGGTTCTTGTCGTGGCTTCGGGCGATCGTCGGGGTCGTTACCAGCCCCAGGCCCCCGGCGGCGGCGCGACGCCCTGCGTCAGGTCGAACGCGACGCGGAACAGGCGCGTCGGGTCGTTGCGCCGGGTCAGCTGGTAGGCGAAGCGTGCGCCGGGCGTGCCCGCCGCATCGACCTCGACCCGCCAGACATTGGTCAGCGACGCGTCGAGCCCCTCGCGTTCGAACAATGCCTGCGAATAGGCATCGACCGGGAAGTCCTGCAGCTGCGCGGTCCCGCTGCTCAGCGTGTCGCCGCCGTACAGCGTCACCGCGTCGGCCTTTGCGTCGGCGTGGTAATGGTGGTGTTTCAGCCGCAGCCCGTCGGCGTGGCGCGTCACCACCCACGTCCGGCTGCGGTTCCACCCGTCGGGCGCCTCGGGGTCGGCGATATGGAACGCGACCGCGATGCTGTCGGGCTGGCACCGCGCCCAGTGCGCGATCATCGCCCGGTCGCGCATCGCCGCGTCGCGCGCGTCGCCGCTCGCCAGCGCGCCCGCATAGGCCTTGCCGCAATGGCTGGAGAGCGCGTCCCAGAACGCCTCCTGCGGCGCGGGCAGCGGCGCCAGTCGCGGCGTGCTCGCACAGCCCGACAGCAATGCGATCGGCAGGAGGGCGAGAAACGGGGCGAGCGACATGGGGAGGGGATGGTTCATGCCCGCCACGCTAGCGCGAACCCGCGCGTCACGCCATGCGCTAAATCCAGACCCCCGCCGACGCGACCGGGGAAAGCGGTTCCGTGGCCGATAGGACGCACGCCGCGCCAATAGGATCGCCCCGCCCCGCGCCGCGCTGTCCTATTCGTCCCGCGCCGCATAGCCTGCCGCGATCATGGCGATCCCGATCATCCTGCCGTCGGACAGCGCGTCGCGCGCATCCCCCCTCGCGCGGAGGCGATTTCGCGCGGTCAGTATCGCGAACTGTGCGAACGTCGGACCGCGACCGGCTGCGCGTCCGACAAGGGTCACGCATACGGCAAAGGTCACAGGTGCGGCACAGTGTGAACCCGTCCCTGGACGGTGTGAACCCCGTGAACTTGTCGCGACTTTGGCGGGTTGTCGACTTACCGCCGCGTGCGCCCCAGCACCCGCCATGTCGTGAGCAGCAGGACGACCGAGACGCCCTCGGCGATCATCGCGGTGGTGATCCCCGGGTCGCTCGCCCCGCCGCCAAGTAGCGCGATGCCGCGCCCCGCCAGCGCGACCGCGAACAGGCTCGCCGGCACCAGCAGCCAGTCGTGCCGCCGCCGCCGCCCGTCGCGGAACGGCAGCGCGCCGAACAATGCGAACACCCCCGCGACGATGAAGAACGCCGAAAGGTCGCCGCGGATCGTGCTCGCGCCGAACGCTCCCTCGAGGCTCACCCCCAGTGCGTCGGCATA